>NZ_LDUI01000015.1:0-97894 GCF_001043555.1 Chromobacterium sp. LK1
CTCACCCGTCAACACCTTTCACCACAAAAACCGCAACAAAAGCGGGGCACACACTCCAAACCATTGATACGTCAGAGGATATCCACAAGGGGTATTTAATAAAGCCCCATCACACCCGCGAAACACCTAGCAAAACGGGCCGGAGATCCACTCCAACCCGCCTGCTTCCGATACCTATTTATATAGATACTGTCTGATAAACATCAGTCCTCATTATTACGCTTACTACTTCTACGTCGCACCGCCGGCTTGCGCTGCTGCGATGGCGTAGCCCCAACCGGAGACGGTTTGGCTACTGTTGTAGCAGGCTTATCGATTGCTTCTGCGCCGGAAACAGCCGACGGCAGTACCGTCCCAGGCTTCACTGGCGGCTTCCCCGCAACGGACCTACCGCCAGTTTTAGCGGCTGTGGGTTTGGTCGCCACTGGTTTGGCTGTTACCGGTTTGGCTGTTACCGGTTTGGTTGCTACCGGTTTACTCGCCACAGGCTTAGCCGCTACCGGCTGACCTTGAACAGCACTCCGGCTTCGTCCCTTGGGCGCAGCCGGCAAGGCCGCGGGCTTTGCCTCCACAACCTTGGGAGCAGCCCCACGAGGCGAACTACCAGGACGTGCGCCAGCACTGCGAGCGGGAATCGACGGCGCCGTAGAACGAACATCACCCTCTTTGATCAGCGCGAAGTCGACTTGCGCGCTTTCCAGGTTGGCGCTCATCACCTTGACCGTCAAAGTGTCGCCCAAGCGGTATTGCATGCCGCTCTTCTCGCCGACTATCGCCTGAATGTCTTTCTTGAAGTGGAAATAGTCCTTGCCAAGCTCGGAGATGTGCACCAGCCCTTCCACATACACATCATCTAGCAGTACAAAAACGCCAAAGCTGGTGACCGCGCTGATCTTGCCCTTGAAGACCTCGCCGATCTTGTCGCGCATATAGTAGGTCTTCAGCCAGGACTCCACGTCTCGGCTGGCATCGTCGGCGCGCCGCTCCGTCATCGAGCAATGCACCCCCAAAGCGGCCCACTTGCCAGGCTTGTACTTGCCGCCATTGAGTACCGCCTTGATCGAACGATGCACCAACAAATCGGGGTAACGGCGGATCGGCGAGGTGAAGTGCGCATAAGCTTCGTAAGCCAGGCCAAAGTGGCCGTTGTTGTCCGGCGTGTAAACCGCCTGCTGCATGGAACGCAGCAGCATGGTTTGCAATACCGGCGCATCCGGCCGTCCATGGATCTGCTCAGCCAGTTTGGCGTAGTCCTTGGCGGTGGGCTTTTCCCCGCCACCCAGACTCAAACCGACCAGACGCAGGTAGTTGCGCAGATTTTCCAGCTTTTCCTCGGTCGGCCCTTCGTGCACCCGATACAGCGCCTTGTGGCCGTTCTGTTCCAGGAAGTCGGCCGCGCAGACATTGGCCGCCAGCATGCATTCCTCAATCAGGCGGTGCGCGTCGTTGCGCACCACCGGCACGATGCGTTCGATCTTACCCGCATCGTTAAAGATCATCTGAGTTTCGGTGGAGTCGAACTCAATGGCGCCGCGCTGGCAGCGCGCGCCCAGCAAGACCTTGAACAAGGCATACAAGGTCTGGATCTGCGGCAACAAGGGATTGTCGCTGCCATTCTGAATCCAGTCCCATACTTGGGTATACGTCAGCCTGGCTTTGGACAACATCACCGCGGGATAGAACTGGTAACGCTTGACCACGCCCTTGGCGTTGATCTGCATATCGCAGACCATGCACATCCGTTCCACATCCGGGTTCAAGGAGCAGATGCCATTGGACAGCGCCTCCGGCAACATCGGAATCACCCGGCGCGGAAAATAAACCGAGGTACCGCGATTGATCGCTTCCTGATCCAGCGCATCGCCCGGTTGGACATAGAAGCTGACATCGGCAATGGCCACCACCAGGCGGAAGCCCTTGCCTTGTTTCTCCGCGTAGACCGCATCGTCGAAATCACGCGCGGTTTCGCCATCTATGGTCACCAGCGGCAGTTCTCTCAGATCGACGCGATCCTTGGTCCAATCCTTCTTGCGCACTTTCTTCGGCGTTGCCTTGGCCTGGGCCAGCGCATCTTCGGGGAACTGGTGCGGCAGATCGTGCTTGCGCAGCGCGATTTCGATTTCCATGCCCGGATCGGCATAGTTGCCGAGCACTTCAATCACTTTGCCGATCGGCTGGCGATAAGCGTCCGGGTATTGGAGGATTTCCACCATCACCACTTGACCATCCCTGGCGCCGGCTTCGCCGCCCGGTTCGATCAAGATATCGTGATTCAGCTTCCGGTCCTCGGGCGTTACCACCCAAACACCGCGCACACGGTTGATGCGGCCAACCAGTTTGCTCACCACATGGTCGAGCACCTCGACGATCTTGCCCTCCTGGCGACCGCGGCGGTCGACGCCGGATGGCCGAACCATGACGCGATCGCCATGCATCGCCTTTTTCATTTCCCGCTCGGGCAGGAAGATATCTCCACCCTGCCCTTCGCCCTCATCTGGAATGGCAAAGCCATAGCCATCACGATGGCCCGATACCTTGCACTTGATCAGATCGAGTTTTTGCGCAACACAAACCGCGCCTTTGCGATTGATGATGATTTCACCATCGCGTTCCATTGCGCGTAAACGGCGCTCGAAGTAAACCGATTCGGCGCGTTTAATCGATAACATGCGCGCTAATTCGTCAGGAAACAGCGGAACCCCTTGCTCTGCCAAAATCTGCAAAACGAATTCTCTGCTCGGCAAGGGATTGGAATATTTGAGTTTTTCCCGTTCCAGATGGGGGTCCTGTTCGCGCAGGGACAGGGATTTTTGTTTTTTTTGTATTCTAGCCATTGACACCCTCAAGAATATGTCTATAATTCGCATCTCGTTGCAGAGATGCAGCGAATAATACAGCAAAGCGAAGCCCAGGTGGCGGAATTGGTAGACGCACTAGGTTCAGGTCCTAGCGCCCGCAAGGGTGTGGAAGTTCGAGTCTTCTCTTGGGCACCATCGATTATTAATTGTAATCGAGTCCTTCGCTCTGTATAGTAACAATCTGGTTGGCCCAGGTGGCGGAATTGGTAGACGCACTAGGTTCAGGTCCTAGCGCCCGCAAGGGTGTGGAAGTTCGAGTCTTCTCTTGGGCACCAACAGTTTTCAGGTTCTTAGTCTTTTTGGACTAATACCCAGCAGTAATACAATCCAGGTTTATGCCCAGGTGGCGGAATTGGTAGACGCACTAGGTTCAGGTCCTAGCGCCCGCAAGGGTGTGGAAGTTCGAGTCTTCTCTTGGGCACCAATAAAACCCCGATGATCAATGATCATCGGGGTTTTTGCTTTTCCCCTACCCCGCCAGCGCCTCGCCGGAACGCCGATCCAGCCGCACGAACATCAACCCAGACAACATGGTCAGCACACCCATTACGACGAAGGCCCAGGCAAAGTCGCCAACCCCCAGTTGTTCATGACCACGCAGCGTCGCCACCCCTTGCACCACGAAAGCACCCACCGTCACCCCGAAGCCAGCGGCCAGTTGCTGCGCCACACCGGAGAGGCTGGTGGCATGGCTCATGCTGGCCGGCGTAACGTCGGCAAAAGAAATCGCATTGAGGCTGGTGAACTGCAGGGAACGCAGGCAACCGCCGAGGATAAACACCGCCAGCATCCAGACATAGCTTGGCGCTTCGTAGAACAGCGCATAGGCCGCAATGGACAGCCCTGCCAGCACGCTATTGACGATCAGCACCCGACGGAAACCAAAGCGCCGCAAGATGCGAGCCACTATGGTTTTCATGAAAATGGCGCCAACGGCGGTGGCGCAGGTCAGCAAACCAGATACGAAGGGACTAAAGCCCAAGCCCAGTTGCAGCATCAAGGGCAGCAGAAACGGCGTCGCTCCGATGCCGACCCGGAACATGAAGCCGCCAACCACACCGGCATGAAACGTCGGCAGACGCAATAAGGACAAATCCAGCAAGGGATGGACCGCCTTGCGGTAGTGCGCCAGATACAGCAATAGCAAGGCCATGCCCATGCCTCCCAGCGCGAGCGACCACCCGGTCGACACCAGATGCTTGCCCTCCGAGGCCAGACCCAACATCAGCAGCGACAAGCCCACTCCGGTCAACGCAAAGCCCGCCCAATCCAGCGGCGGCACCGCCTCGTCCCTCAAGTCTTCTATATGCCGACGGGCCAGCCACCAGCCCAATACCCCGATGGGAATATTGATCAGAAAGATCCAGCGCCAATGAAAATAGGTACTGATGAACCCGCCCAGCGGTGGACCTATCACCGGCCCCAGCAAAGCCGGCACGGTCAGATAGCTGAGCGCGCGCACCAGATCCGCCTTGTCCGTGGTGCGCAGAATGACTAGCCGCCCCACCGGCACCATCATCGCGCCGCCCATGCCTTGTACGAAGCGCGCCAACACGAAGCTGCTCAAGGAAGCACTGGCGGCGCACAATAAAGAACCCAACACAAACACCACGATGGCTGAGCGGAAAATACGGCGCGCGCCAAAGCGATCGGCCATCCAGCCGCTAATGGGAATGAAGACCGCCAGACTCACCAGGTAAGAGGTCAAGGCCAGTTTCAGACCAATGGGATCGACGTGAAGATCATGTGCAATCGCCGGCAAGGACGTGGCAATCACGGTGGCGTCCATGTTCTCCATGAACAAGGCGGTGGCCACGATCAGGGGCGTGACCATGCCGGCGGCAAGCTTGAGCTGCATGATGATAGAATTTCGGAAAAACACAATCAGTGTAGCACCCGTCTCCGCCGCGACGAGCAGGCGGAGCGGCGCAAATGATGTCTAAACGTAAAGCGGCCTCAACCCGCCAAGGATCAAGCCAGCGGATGGCAAAACAGGCGCCGGCCATCCACCGCGCTACGCTCCGCCAGTTCCAGCAAGGAAATCACTCGCCACGCCTCCCGCGCCGTCACCGGATTGGCGCGCTGACCGCGCGCGGCGCCGGCCACCGCGCGGTAATACTCGAGATAGTCCCCATCCGGTGCCGGCCGACACTCGCCGACAGCCGGCGGCGGGCGGTACACGATGCCGGGTTCGGAATCATGGCCCCAGCCGCTTGACCCGGGACGCCCCCCGGCTTTCAAGAGCTCTTCCTGAGTATCCAGACCAAACTTCACATAACTGGCACTGGCGCCATGCAGGCTGAAACGCGGTGCCCCGCCGCTCACCAGGCAGGAGCCATGCAATATTGCCTGGTATTTTCCGTATCCCAGCTGCACATGAAAGTAATCCGTCGCCTGCGCGCCGGCTCTCTGCCGGGACAGGTTCGCATAAATCGTCTGCGGCCAGCCCAGCAGCAGCAAGGCCTGGTCCAGCAGATGCGGCCCCAGGTCATACCACAGCCCCGCTCCAGGCTCATCCTGCTCGCGCCAGCGCGCGCGCACTTCTGGCCGATAGCGGTCGAAATGGGACTCGAAATGACTGAGAGCACCCAATTCGCCACTGGCCAGCAAGGCTTGCAGCGCCAGAAAATCCGAGTCCCAACGCCGGTTATGAAATACCGACAACAACGGGCTATCCGGCCGCTCGGCCAACAAGCACAGCTCGCGCGCCTGCTCCGACGCAACCGTGAACGGCTTGTCCACCACCACGTGCTTGCCAGCGAGCAAAGCCGCGCGCGCCTGCGGATAATGCCGCTGGTTGGGACTGGCGATAACGACCATATCAATCGCCGGATCGGTCAAGGCCTGCTCCAAGCTGGCCAACACCGGCAGTTGCGGCCAGTCGGCCTGAACCGCGCCCGGCCGGCTGCTGACCACGGCGGCCAGTCTCAGCTCGGGGACGGCGGCAATCAAAGGCGCGTGAAAAGTCTTGCCGGCATAGCCATAGCCAACCAGGGCGACATTCAAAGGTTGCATGTTTTCGCTTTCCGGAACGATTTCGCAAACAGTCTACGCTGGCCGCGGACATGAAAAAACCCGCCGGTTAAGGCGGGTTTTCCTCCAGGACCGCAAGCAGGCTTACAGACCGTAGGGGTGACGCATCACGATGGTTTCTTCGCGATCCGGACCGGTGGAGATGATGTCCACCGGAGCGCCGCACACTTCGGCGATGCGGGTCAGATAGGCCTGGGCATTGGCAGGCAGATCTTCCCAGCGCTTGGCGCCGAAAGTGCTTTCAGTCCAGCCCGGCATGGTTTCGTACACCGGCACGCACTTGCTGACCGCGTCGGAACCGAAGGGCAGGATGTCCACTTTCTCGCCGTCCAGGGTATAGCCCACGCACAGCTTGATTTCTTCCAGACCATCCATCACGTCCAGCTTGGTCACGCACAGGCCGGACACGCCGTTGATCTGAATGGAGCGCTTGAGCGCGGCGGCGTCAAACCAACCACAGCGGCGCGGACGGCCGGTCACCGAGCCGAACTCGTTGCCGCGCTTGGCCAGGAACATGCCGATTTCGTTTTCCTGCTCGGTCGGGAACGGGCCGGAACCCACGCGAGTGGTGTAACCCTTGACGATGCCCAGCACGTAGTTAAGCATCTGCGGCGCCACGCCGGCGCCCGGAGCGGCCGCGCCGGCCACGCAGTTGGACGAAGTCACGTACGGATAAGTACCGTGGTCGATGTCCAGCAAAGTGCCTTGCGCGCCCTCGAACAGCAGCGGAATGTCCGCCTGGTTCATGTCGTACAGAGTGCGGGACACATCGGCCACCATCGGCTTGATGCGCTCGGCCAGTTTCAGGGTGTCGGCCAGGATCACGTCAAAGCTTACCGGCTCAGCCTGGAACAGCTTGGTCAGCATGAAGTTGTAGTACTCGACGTTTTCCTTCAGCTTCTCGGCAAAGCGGGCAGTGTCGAACAGATCGATCACCTTCAGCGCGCGACGCGCTACCTTGTCTTCGTAGCAAGGGCCGATGCCGCGACCGGTGGTGCCGATCTTGCCGGCGCCCTTGGCCGCTTCGCGCGCCTGGTCCAGAGCAACGTGGTAAGGCAGGATCAGCGGGCAGCCTTCGGAAATCTTCAGGCGGGCGGCAACGTTCACGCCCGCGGTTTCCAGCTCGTCGATCTCTTTGAGCAAGGCCTCCGGGGACAGCACCACGCCATTGCCGATGAAGCACTCGACATCATCGCGCAGAATGCCGGACGGGATCAGACGCAGCACGGTTTTCTTGCCGCCGACCACCAGAGTGTGACCCGCGTTGTGGCCGCCCTGGAAGCGAACCACCGCACGCGCGTGGTCGGTCAGCCAGTCAACGATCTTGCCCTTGCCTTCATCACCCCACTGGGTACCGATCACGACAACGTTCTTGGACATTGGAAAAAACCTCTTCTTCAGTCAGATTCAAAAATCAGTTAAATGAAACCACTTGCCAACCCGAGCCATCCGGAGTCAGCTCGCGATCGCAATTCAGCGCCTGGGCCGACTCGCCCAGGTAATCAATCACCACCATTTCGCCGGCGGCGCGCAAGCGCGCCACCTCGGCCCGCGCCTGCGGCCAGTGCTTGGCGGCCAGGCGAATACCCCTGACCGAGCCTTGCTCCGGCAGGATGCGGATCAGATCGCGCAGGTCCAGGCTGAAACCGGTGGCCGGACGAGCGCGGCCGAAACGCCGGCCGACATTGTCGTAACGGCCGCCTCGCGCCAATTCCTCGGCCCAGCCTTCGGCGTAGGCCGCGAACAGCAGGCCATTGTGATACTGGGTGCCACGCAGCTCGGTCAGATCAAAGCTCAGGGCCACGCGACCCTCCAGCGCCTTGGCCACCGCGGACAACTGCATCAGGCCCAGCTCCACTTCCGGCAGCGATGGCAGGCAGGAGCGCGCGCGCTCCAGGCCAGCTATCGGGCCATATAATTCAGGCAGCGCCAGGAAAGCGCTGCGATACGGCTCGGCGACATCGCGCACCAGCTCGCGGATGCTGGCCACGTCCTTGCTCTGCAACTTGGCGAACAAGGCGCGGCTAGTCTCGCTGGACAGGCCCGCCGCGGCGGAAAGCCCGCGATAAATGGCCATATGACCGATATCCAGTCGTACCCCACTCACCCCGGCGCGCTCCAGCGTCGCCAGCATCAATTCTATGACTTCCAGATCCGCCTCGATGCCGGCATAACCGTAAAGCTCCGCGCCCACCTGCATCGGTTCGCGGGAACCGGTGGCGCCATCCGGGCGAGTGTGCACCACGCTGCCGGCGTAGCACAGCCGGGTCACGCCGGTACGCTCGCCCAGCAGATGCGCGTCAATGCGCGATACCTGTGGCGTGATGTCGGCGCGCAGGCCCATCTGCCGGCCGGACAGATAATCGTCCAGCTTGAAGGTTTTCAACTCCAGGGAGGCGTCTTCCTCGCTCACCAGCGAATCGATGTATTCGACCAGCGGAGGCAGCACCAACTCGTAGCCCGCCACGCGAAAGCCTTCCAGCATCGCAGCCTTGGCGGACTCCACCTGGCGCGCGGTGGCGGGCAGGATATCCGCGATGTACTCCGGTAACAGCCAATTGCGCATGATTCTTTTCAACAGAATAAAAGGCGGGAAGCATCCCGCCTTGTTATCAGCAAACTGGCCAGGTCGCCCCGGCCAGTGTTCCATTACTCGATTGTGCTGCGCGGCGTCCGCCGCCGCTTACTTGCTCTTGCCTGCTCCGGACTGCGGGTTCTTGAAGTACTTGAAGAACTCGCTGCTCGGTTCCAGCACCAGCACGTCGCTCTTGTTCTTGAACGATTCCTTGTAGGCATCCATGCTGCGCCAGAACGCATAGAAGTCGGGATTCTTGCCATAGGCTTCGGCGTAAATCGCCGCCGCCTTGGCATCGCCCTTGCCCTTCAGGTCCTGAGCCTGGCGATACGCTTCGGCCAGGATCACTTCACGCTGCTTGTCCGCTTCGGCGCGGATGCGTTCCGCGTCGGCGGCGCCTTCGCTGCGCAACTGGCTGGCGACGGTGCGGCGCTCGGACTGCATGCGATCGAAAACCGAACTGCTTATTTTATCCGGAAAATCGACTCGTTTTAAGCGTACATCGAGAATTTCTACCCCTATTTTACGCGCATCCGCGTCCGCGCGCTTGCGAACCGTGTCCATGACCTGGTCGCGCTTGCCGGAAATGACGTCGGCAACCATCTTTTGGCCGAATTCCGCGCGTAAACCGTCGTTGATGGTCTGTTTCAATCGCGCCACAGCGGCCGCTTCCGAGCCCACGCTCTTGTAGAACTGCTCAACGTCCACCACGCGCCACTTGACGAAGCTGTCCACCAGCACGTTCTTCTTCTCGCGGGTATTGAACAGTTCCGGCGCTTCCGCGTCTATGGTCTGTACCCGGCGATCGAAATAACGCACGTTCTGCAGCAGCGGCACCTTGAACTGGATGCCCGGCTCCTTGATGATGCGCACCACTTCGCCAAACTGGAAAACCAGCGCGTACTGGCGCTGATCCACGGTGAACAGCGACAGGCTGGCAACAAATAGCACACCGGCTATGGCTACAACAGTCGGAATCAGTCTATCCATTGCTTATCGCTCCGCCCCAAAAAAATCACGTCCGCGAGTTACGTCCCGCCCTCCCTTGCCGCTACCGGCCGGTGCAGCCGGCGCCGCCTGTTCCGCGGCTTGCGGCGCGGCACTGGCGGCGGGCGCTGCTGCGGACGCACCCGGGTTGCTCTGCTGAATCAACTTGTCCAGCGGCAGGTACAGCAGGTTGTTACCGCCCTTCTGATCCACCACCACCTTGGTGGTGCTGCTCATGATTTGCTGCATCATGTCCAGGTAGAGGCGGTCACGCATGACCTTGGGCGCTTTGTTGTATTCGGACAACACTTGTTTGAAACGCGACGCATCGCCTTCGGCGCGAGACACCACTTTCTGCTGGTAAGCCTCGGCCTCTTGCTGCAGGCGCGCGGCCAGGCCTTGCGCCTTGGGCAACACTTCATTGGCGTAGGCCAGGCCTTCGTTGCGCAGCTTGTCCTTGTCCTGGCCGGCTTTCACCGCGTCGTCGAACGCCGCCAGCACTTGCTCGGGCGGCTGCACCGCATTGATGTTGACCTTGGCGATGCGTATGCCCAGAGAGTAACGATCCAGCACCTCCTGGATCAGTTTCTGGGTATCCACCGCGATCTGGGCGCGGCCTTCGTTCAGCACGAAATCGACCTTGTTGCGACCCACCACTTCGCGGATCGCGGTTTCGGTCGCCTGCTTGACGATGTCCTTGGCGTCTCGCTCGCGCGAGGCGTTGTTGAACAGGAAGGCGCGCGCATCCTTGATGTCGTATTGCACCGACAGCTGCACATCGATGATGTTCTGGTCGGAAGTCAGCATCAGCGACTCCTCCGCCACCCGCGTTTGGGCGGTGTTGCGGTAGCCCACTTCCACGCTGCGCACTTCGGTCAGGTTGACGATCTCGACCTTTTCAAACGGGAACGGCGCGTGCCATTGCAGGCCCGGCTCGGTCACGCGGTTGAAGCTGCCCAGGCGCAATACCACGCCCTGCTCGCGCGCGTCCACCACGTAGAAGCCGCTGGCCAGCCACAAGGCCGCCAGCACGCCGACCACGGCGACGACGCCGCCCTTGAACGGCGGCTTGGCGTTGGCCGAGCCGGATCCGCCAGCGCCGCCATTGCCTTTGGCGCCTAGCAGTCGCGACAGCTTCTGGTTGAGGTTGCGGAATACTTCGTCGAGGTCCGGCGGCCCTTCATTGCCTCGGCGGCCCCGGTTAGGGTCATTCTGCGACATGCTCGTAATAGTCTTTATGGTTGTTTTGGGAAGGTTGCACGCATTCGGCAACCGCGGTTCGCAAGAGTTCCAGGCCAGCGCCGGTCAAAGCCGAAACCCGCACCGAAACCGGACGGCCGGCGGCGTCGCGCTCAATTTCCGGCTCCATCGCGCGTAGATCGCACTTATTCCAAACCAGCAACTGTGGAATGCCGTCGGCGCCGATCTCGGCCAGCACCTTGTTGACCTCCTCGATCTGCACATCGCGCATATCGCTGGAGCAATCCACCACGTGCAGCAGCAAGTCCGCCTGCACCGTTTCCTCCAGGGTGGCGCGGAAGGCCGCCACCAGGGTATGCGGCAAATCGCGGATAAAGCCCACGGTATCAGAAATGACGATGGAGGTCTGGTGATTCAGGAACAGCTTGCGGCTGGTGGTGTCCAGCGTGGCGAACAATTGGTCCGCCGCATAGATGCGCGCCTTGGTCAGCGCATTGAACAGGGTGGACTTGCCGGCATTGGTGTAACCGACAATGGACACCGAGGCGATGCCGGCGCGCCCGCGCCCCTTGCGCTGGGTATGGCGCTGCTTCTGCACTTGCGCCAATCGCTCTTTCAACGCCTTGACGCGGATGCCGAGCAGGCGGCGGTCGGTTTCAAGCTGGGTTTCGCCGGGACCGCGCAGGCCGATACCGCCCTTCTGTCGCTCCAGATGAGTCCAGCCGCGCACTAGGCGGGTGGACATATGCGACAGCTGCGCCAGTTCGACTTGCAGCTTGCCTTCGTGGCTGCGCGCGCGCTGCGCGAAAATATCCAGGATCAGGCTGTTGCGGTCTATGACGCGGCATTGCAGCGCACGCTCCAGATTGCGCTCCTGACCCGGCGCCAACGCATGGTTGAATATCACTACATTGGCATCGGTGGCGCGCACCAGCAGGCCGATTTCCTCGACCTTGCCCTTGCCTGCGAACAAGGCGGCATCCGGTCGCTGGCGCTTGCCCTGCACGATGCCCATCACTTCAACGCCGGCGCTCTTGACCAGCTCGGCGCACTCGGCAATGTTTTCCTGGTAGTCGGCATCTCCAAAATCCAGGCAGACCAGCACCGCCTGGTCGCCTAAGTCGGGACGATCAAACACTATTTGAAAACCATAGTTGGGGCGCAAAAGACAAAAGGCCGACAAGCCGCGCCAACTTGGCGCGGCCGATCGGCCCGGTCACAAACACAGCAACGCTTTAGGCGTCTTGCTGCTCCTGTTTTTGCACCGGGTGTTCATGGGGAAGATTGACCGGACGGGCGGGCACGACGGTGGAAATGGCGTGTTTGTACACCATCTGGGTCACCGTGTTTTTCAGCAGCACCACGTACTGGTCAAAGGATTCTACCTGACCCTGAAGTTTGATACCGTTGACCAGGTAGATGGACACCGGCACATGTTCCTTACGCAGGATGTTCAGGAACGGGTCTTGTAACATTTGCCCTTTAGAGCTCATTCGTTATTCTCCGAATCGTTGATTGTTGTATTAACTGAACCTTACAGCCCGGTTGTCTGCTTATTATTAGCAGAAAACATCCCGGCGTACTATTTTTTACTGCTGCTGCCCTTGCCGCTCTTGCCGTAACGCACTTCTTTTTCGCGTCCGCGCATCTTGGACATCGGCTTGGGCTTGGCGCGGGACTTCTCCTTGCCGTCGTCGTTGTCGAACGGATTGTCCGAAGACTTGTACTGCACGCGCAGCGGCGTGCCCTGCAGCTTGAACACTTTCCGGAAAGTATGTTCCAGATAGCGGGTATAACTGTTCGGCACCGCGTCCAAGGCATTGCCGTGCACCACGATGATGGGCGGGTTCTGCCCACCTTGGTGCGCGTAGCGCATCTTGGGGCGGATCAGCCCGGAGCGCGGCGGTTGCTGACGTTCCAGCGCCACTTGCAGCACCCGGGTCAGCTTGGGCGTCGCCAGCTTGGCCATCGCAGCCCGATAGGCCTCGTCGATGGACTTGAACAAGTCTGCCACGCCGCGGCCTTCAATGGCGGAGATGTAATGGAACTTTGCAAAGTCGAGGAAGTTCAGCTTGCGCGCGATCTCGCGGCGCACTGTTTCCTTCTGCTCGCCATCCAGGTTGTCCCATTTGTTCACCGCCACCACCAGAGCCCGACCCGCTTCCAACGCGAAACCGGCGATGGTGGCGTCCTGCTCGGAAATATCCAGTTGGGCGTCCAGCACCAGCACCGCCACATTGGCGTCTTCGATCGCCTTCATGGTCTTGATCACCGAGAACTTTTCCAGCATCTCGCTGACCTTGGCCCGGCGACGCACGCCCGCGGTATCAATGATGGTGTAAGTATGGCCATCTCGCTCAAAATCAATATATATGCTGTCGCGAGTGGTGCCGGCCTGGTCGAAGGCGATCACGCGCTCTTCGCCCAGGATGGCGTTAACCAGGGTGGACTTGCCGACATTGGGACGGCCGATCACCGCGAACTTGGGATGGCGCGAGGCTTCTTCTTCCACTTCATCCGGGAAGTCGGCCAGCACCAGTTCCATCAATTCGCGCACGCCATCGCCATGAGCGGCGGAGATCACCAGCGGCTCGCCCAGCGCCAGTTCATGGAACTCGGCGCCGGCGATCGCGTGGCGCATGCCTTCCGCCTTGTTGACGGCGAGGAAGACCGGCCGCTGCAGCTGTCGCAGGCGATTGGCGATGATTTTGTCTTGCGGGGTCAGGCCATTGCGGCCATCCACCAGGAACACCACGGCGTCGGCTTCATCCACGGCCTGCAGGGTCTGCTTGGCCATCTCGAACAGAATGCCTTCGTCCACCACCGGCTCGAAGCCGCCGGTATCCACCACCAGGTACGGTTTTTCGCCGACGCGGCCTTGGCCATAATGGCGGTCGCGCGTCAGGCCCGGCTGGTCGGCGACCAGGGCGTCACGGCTGCGGGTCAGCCGGTTGAATAAGGTCGACTTGCCCACATTGGGGCGGCCGACCAGAGCTACGGTAGGTTTCATGAGTACTGCTTTATTATCCCAAAGTCAGCAGCGCCAGGCGGCCGTCCTTGCCTTGCATCAAGGCGGACGAACCCAGCGATACCGGTTGATTGGCCAGGCCGGACCCGACCTTGACTCGGCCCACGATGCTGCCGCTCTCATTGGATAGCAGATGGGCGTAACCTTCGCCATCTCCAACCAGCACGAAGCGGCCCAACAGCGCGGGTCCGGTGACGTCCCGATATTTCAGGTCGTCGGTTTTCCAGAGATTGCGGCCGGTGCCGCGATCAAACGCCCACACCGAACCATCTTCCGCGGTCACGTAGACATTGCGGCCATCCACGGCCAGGCCGCGGCTGGAAGAGATCTCACGCGCCCACAGCAGATTGCCGGAACGCGCCTCGAAGCAGGCCACGCGCCCCTGGTAGGCGACGGCGCACACCTGGCCGCCGTCGAACACCGGCCGCGAGGTCACATCGGTCATGCGCTCCAACTCGGTGGCGCCGCGCGGATTGGCCACCGCGCCCTGCCACAGCGGATTGCCGGTTTGCGGATTGATGATGTCGAGACGGCCGCCGGCCTGCCCCACCATCACCGCTTCCTTGCCCACCGCCTGCATCGAGCCATTATTGCGCACGGTCAGCTGTGGCAGCACATTGCCGCTGGACCACAGTTGCTTGCCGCCTTCGGCCAGGGAGAAGCCGGTCAGCCGCGCGTCGTTGGTACGCACCAGCACCATGTCGCCGGCCACTTGCGGAGCTTCCAACATCAAACTGGTCAGCGGCTGCTGCCACAATACCTTGCCGCTGGCACGCTCCACGGCCAGCAGCTTGGCGTCCTGGGTACCCACCAGCACCGTGTCGCCGGCCACGGCCACGCCGGCGCTCAACTTGCGCTTGAGATCCACATCGGCGCTGACGCGACCGCTGAGCGCGTCTATGCTGCGCACGCGGCCGTCGGCGTCGGCGCTCACCACCAGGCCGTTGGCGTAGACCGGCAGGAAACCTGCGGCCGGCGCGGCCTGGCCCGCGGTCCATTTGACCTCCAGCCCCTGTAAGGGCTTGATCGTGACCAGCGGCGTGGGCTTGAACTGGCTATTGCTCTCAAACCAGCTGGCGCAGCCGGCCAGCAAGGAAGTGGACAGCACAGCGGTAAGCAACAATTGGCGGCGCATGCGATCAGCCTCCCAGCGCGTCGAGTTTGGTCTGGATGAACTGGCGGTTCGGAGAGTCGCCCACCAGTTTGGCCAAAGCGGATTTATAAGCGTCGCGCGCGGCGGCGGCATCGCCCTTGGCGACCAGCACATCGCCCTTCAAATCCAGGAACAGCGCGTCGAAACCAGCCGGATGCTCCTTGTTCAGTTCGGCGATCGCCGCGTCGTAGGTTTTCTGATCCAGCAGCAGCGAGGCCAGACGCAGGCGGGCGATGGCGCTCACCGATACATCCTTGCTATTGGCCAGCACCCATTCCAGCTGGCTCTTGGCCAGCGCGAGGTCGCTCTTGTCGAAAGCGGCCTTGGCCAGGATCAGCGAACCGCGGGTGGCGTACGCCGTGGAGCCGAAGTCGTTCTGCAGCAGAGTGACCGCCGACTTCAGCTTGGCGATATCCTTGGCCGTCACCGCCGCATCCACGTTCTCGTAAGCGGCGGCGGCTTTTTGCGCCTGGTCTTCCTGGTAATAACGATAGCCCTTGAAACCCAGGTAGGCGATCGCAGACGCGGCCAGCACGCCGGCAATCAGCTTGCCCCACTGCTGCCAGAAGGCCTTGATCGAATCAATCTGTTCTTGTTCCTGCAAGTCGAACGCCATTGCGCCCCTCTCCCTTAAGCTTTCAGCGAGGTCAACACGGCGGCAACCGCATCCGCCGCCACGGTTTGTTGCTCGATCTCGGCGCGCAGCGCCTTGATCACCGCCTGACCAGTTTTGATTTCATTCTCGCCGACGATGACGGCGAACTGCGCGCCGCAGCCATCGGCTTTTTTCATTTGCGACTTGAAACTGCCCTCGCCCAAGTGCTGCACCACGGATAGACCAGCGGCGCGCAGGCTTTGCGCCAGCTTCATCGCATACAAGGCCGCGCCTTCGCCCTGGTTCACCAGGTAGACATCGACACTGCGCTGCGCCGGCAGCAGTTGCTTGTCCTGCAGCAACAGCACCACGCGCTCCAAGCCCATGCCAAAACCGATGCCGGCAGCGGGCTTGCCGCCCAGTTGCTCGATCAGACCATCGTAACGACCGCCGGCGCAAACGGTGCCTTGCGCGCCCAGCTCATTGGTCACCCATTCGAACACCGACTGATTGTAGTAGTCGAGCCCGCGCACCAGCCGCGGGTTCTCGACGAAGTCGACGCCCAGTTCGCGGATCATCGCCTTCCAACCTTCGTAATGCGCGCGCGACGCTTCGCCCAGGTAGTCGGACAACTTGGGCGCTCCATCGGCCATCTGTTGCAGCGCCGGGTTCTTGGTGTCCAACACCCGCAGCGGGTTGCTGTACATGCGGCGCTTGCCGTCTTCGTCCAGGATATCCACATGCTGCTCAAGATAGGCGATCAGCGCCTGGCGATGAGCTGCGCGTTCTTCCTGATTGCCCAGCGAGTTGATTTCCAGACGCACAAACTGGGACAGGCCCAGACGACGCCACAAGTCCGCGGTCATCGCGATGATTTCGGCGTCAATGTCCGGACCGGCGAAACCCAGCGCTTCCACGCCCATTTGATGGAACTGACGATAGCGGCCCTTCTGCGGACGCTCATGGCGGAACATCGGCCCCATATACCATAGTTTCTGGGTGGCATTGTACAGAAGGTTGTGCTCGACCACCGCGCGCAGGGTGCCGGCGGTGCCTTCGGGGCGCAAGGTCAGGCTGTCGCCGTTCAGGCTGTCGATGAAGGTGTACATCTCCTTCTCCACCACATCGGTGACTTCGCCGATGGCGCGGACGAAGAGCGGGGTGGTTTCGACAATGGGAGTGCGGATGTTCTGGTAGCCGTAGTCGGCCAGCAACTCGCGCAGCTTGCCTTCAAAGAACTCCCACTGATAGGACTCGGCCGGCAGCACGTCATTCATGCCTTTGACCGCTTGATATTTTTGTGCCATTGCTTGTTTTCTTGTATATCGCTTGAATCAGTGCCCGGTCATTGCGCCAAACGCGCTCAAACGCCTACCGGACGAATCGGGATGGTACGGCTGCCGCCCTCGCGACGCTTGGCGCCGCCTTCGCCGTAGCGGCTTTCCACATAGCGATCAACCAGGGCCGTGAACTCGGCGGCGATGTTGTCGCCCTTGAGGGTAACATCCTTTTGGCCGTCGACGTAAACCGGCGCCACCGGCACTTCGCCGGTGCCGGGCAGCGAGATGCCGATGTCGGCCAGCTTGCTCTCTCCCGGGCCGTTGACCACGCAGCCCATCACCGCCACCTTCATGTCCTCCACGCCCGGATATTGCAAACGCCACACCGGCATCTGCGTGCGCAAATGGTTCTGGATCTGATCCGCCAGTTCCTGGAAAAAGGTGCTGGTGGTGCGGCCGCAGCCCGGACAAGCGGTCACCAGCGGGGTAAAGCTGCGCAGGCCCATGGTTTGCAGCAGTTCCTGCGCCACCACCACTTCCTTGGTGCGCGCCTCGCCCGGCTGCGGCGTCAGCGAGATGCGAATGGTGTCGCCTATGCCTTGCTGCAGCAAGATCGCCAGCGCGGCGCTGGACGCGACGATGCCTTTCGAGCCCATGCCGGCCTCAGTCAGGCCCAGATGTAGCGGGAAATTGCAGCGGCTGCCCAGGTCGCGGTATACGGTAATCAGATCCTGCACATTGCTGACCTTGCAGGACAGCAGGATCTGCTCGGCCGGCAGGCCCAACTCCATCGCCTTGTCGGCGGACTCCAGCGCGGAAACAATCAAGGCCTCGCGCATCAGTTGCTCCAGGGGCAAGGGCTGAGCGACGCGATTGTTGGCGTCCATCATCCGCGCCAGCAAGGCCTGGTCCAGGCTGCCCCAGTTAACGCCGATGCGCACCGGTTTGCCGTATTCGATGGCGGTGCGGATCATGAAGGCGAATTTGTCGTCGCCCTTGGCGCCCTTGCCGACATTGCCCGGATTGATCCGGTACTTGGCCAGCGCGCGCGCGCAATCCGGATACTCTCTCAGCAGGCGATCGCCATTGAAATGGAAATCGCCGACCAAGGGAACCGCACAGCCGGCGTCGTCCAGGCGCTGACGGATTTCCGCCACCTTGGCTGCCGCCTCCGGCGAATTGACGGTAATGCGCACCAGCTCCGAACCGGCCTCGGCCAGTTCCATCACCTGCCGCACCGTGGCCGCCACATCGGCGGTATCGGTATTGGTCATCGACTGCACCACCACCGGCGCGTCCGAACCTACAATGACATGCCCCACCCTAGCCTGCAGAGTGGGGCGTCGCGCGATGTTCACGCTATCCATTCGCTACCTTGAATTACTTGAGTTCCAGCTTTGCCGTGGTGCCGCGGATCTTGTCCGAGAGGTCCACCGCTTGGCCATTGAAATTCACCGCCACTTGCGCGGCATTGCCGATCACCAGCTTGAACGGTGGCGTGCCGACCGCTTCCTGGGTGCTGCCCGGCTGCAGCGTCTGGAACACCAGCTTTTTGCCGGTGGCATCCACTACCGACACCCAGGCCTCGGCGTCCTTGACCGTCAGCACCAGCTTGCCGCTGGCCGCCGCCGCGGCGCTGGCCTGAGGCTTGGCCGCCGGCGACACCGATTGGACGGGCGCGCTGGCCGCGTTGACGATTTTCACCGCCTGCGGTGCTGAGGCCGGAACCGCTACTGGCGCGACTACCGGCGTGGACGCCGGCGCGTCGATCGCCAACATCGGTGCGGAAGACTCACCGGATGGCGCGGAGGCCAGTTCGCTAGCCAACGGGACAGAGGACTCGCCTCCAGCTTGTCGGCTGTCGCTTTCGTGATTGCTGGCCAGCCAGGCCACGCCGCCGCCCAAAGCCGCCAGCACCAGCAAGGCGACGATCCATTTCCCAGACGATCCGCCACCACCCGAAGACTCAAGCGTTTCCGTCGGTTGCGGCTGACTATCGTGACCACCATCACGCACCAGGTTGGCGACGTCGTTGACCGCGGAAGGAAATTGCCTATCCAGCGCGTGCATCAACGGCTCGGGGTCGATCTGCAGAAAGCGGGCATAGTTGCGCACGAAGCCGCGCACAAAGGTTGCGCCCGGCAAGATTGCAAAATCGTCGCGTTCAATCGCCTCCAATTGCCGCATCGACAATTTCAAGCGATCCGCGACCTCCCCCAAACCCATGCCAGCCGCTTCGCGAGCGGCTTTCAGCCGGGCGCCGACGCGCGCGTCCGCCGGCTGTCCCTGTTGTTCGAATTGTTGCTCCATCCTCAGCTTCCACTCAACAGCAGTTGTGTTTCTTTGGAATCCGGATAGCGGTTCTTGAGCGCGGCGGAACTTTCACTTTCCAAAACCCTGTTGCCGCTGGCACGCCCAATCTGCACCCCAAGCCATAAGTCGTCGGCTTGCAGCGCAGCTCCCTTGCCCATCCGTTCGAAATAGAAAGCAGCCAATTTGGCATTACCCAGCCCAAGATGCAACTGTGCTAATTCCCGCAACGCCGGCGCGAAATTGGGCGCGGCGCGCAGTGCCGCCAGCAAATAATCATTGGCTTGTTCCTTATTGCCCATCTTGGCGCTGCAGTGCCCCAAATTCAAATAAGCGGTTTGCGGCGAATCATACAGCGGGTTGGCCAGCGCTTTCTGAAAATAGGACAAGGAATCTTGGGACCGGTTTCGATCACACAGGAACAAACCGTAATTATTATTGGCCTCGGGACTGCTGGGATCCAGTTGCAGGGCCTTGAGGTAATTGGCCTCCGCCGGCCCATCCTCGCGCAACAGGGTCAGCACATAGGCCCGCGACACATAGGCGGGCACATAGGCCGCATCCGCGGCCACGGCCTGATCCGCCGTTTCGAGCGCCACTTTGTAATTGCCGATCTTGGCGTATTCGACCGCCAGCTGGCTGCGTATCGTCGCCAGTTCGCGCGAGGTGCCGGGATCGGCGGCAAATGCGGTTGAACTTGCAGCCATCCATAAGCAGGCCATCAACCCCATTTGCCGTATCGTCATTGCTTGCTGTCCTCTACGATCTGCATCCACTTGGCCTGACGGCGGGTCTTGTCCATCACCTGGCCGGCCAACTGGCCACAGGCGGCGTCGATGTCGTCGCCACGGGTTTTCCGCACCGTCACCACATAACCGCGTTCCTGCAAGATTTCGCGGAACGCGCGAATCGCGTTATTGCTGGAACGCTCGTAACCGGAGTTCGGAAACGGATTGAACGGTATCAGATTGAACTTGCACGGCACGTCCCGCACCAGCTCCAGCAGTTGGCGAGCATGTTCCGGCCTATCGTTGACACCGTCAAGCATCACATACTCGAAAGTGATGAAGTCGCGCGGCGCTTTTTCCAGATAACGCTGGCATGCGGCCATCAGTTGCGCCAGCGGGTATTTCTTGTTGATCGGCACGATCACGTCGCGGATGGCGTCGTTGGGCGCGTGCAGGGACACCGCCAGCGCCACCGGGCACTCTTCGCGCAAGCGATCCATCTGCGGCACCAGCCCGGAAGTGGACAACGTCACCCGCCGGCGCGACAGGCCATAGCCATGGTCGTCCAACATGATCTGCATCGCGCTGACCACATTGTCGAAGTTGGCCAGCGGCTCGCCCATGCCCATCATCACCACATTGGACACCACGCGCTCGTTCTTGGGCGTGACGCCCATCGCCTTGTTGGCCCACCATAGCTGGCCGATGATTTCGGCGGTGGACAGGTTGCGGTTGAAACCCTGGCGGCCGGTGGAGCAAAACGTGCACTCCAGCGCACAGCCCACCTGGGATGACACGCACAAGGTGCCGCGTTCATCCTCGGGGATGAATACGGTTTCGACGCCATTGCCGGTGCCGACGTCGAGCAGCCACTTGCGGGTGCCATCACTGGACGCCTGCCCGGTCATCAGCGAGGGGACCTTCACTTCCGCGCGTTCGTGCAGCTTGGCGCGCAGGCTCTTGGCCAGGTCGGTCATCGCGTCGAAATCGTCTTCCGCCATCTGGTGCATCCAGCGCATCACTTGCTTGGCGCGAAACGGCTTCTCGCCCATTTCGGCGAAGTGCCGGGTGAGTTGATCCAGGTTGAAGTCGAGCAGGTTGGTTTTCATGCATTCCTCGGGAAAAGCAGAGGCGGCGTGGACGACCGCCTCGCGCAGCAGCCCGCCGCTAGCGGCGGGCTGCGCAACAACTGGGTACTATTTGAGATTAGCGGGCGCTGATCTCGGATGCAGCAAAGAAATAAGCCACTTCGATCGCGGCATTTTCGACGCTGTCGGAACCATGCACGGCGTTAGCGTCGATGGAGTCGGCGAAATCGGCGCGGATGGTGCCGGCTTCAGCTTTCTTCGGATCGGTCGCGCCCATCAGTTCACGGTTCTTCAGCACGGCGTTTTCGCCTTCCAGCGCCTGGATCATCACCGGGCCGGATACCATGAAGTCAACCAGGTCCTTGAAGAACGGACGCTCTTTGTGCACGGCGTAGAAGCCTTCGGCTTCGGCGCGCGACAGTTGCTTCATCTTGGCGGCCACGATTTTCAGGCCGGCGGATTCGAAACGATCGTAGATTTTGCCGATGACGTTTTTACCAACGGCGTCCGGCTTAACGATGGACAAGGTGCGTTCAATTGCCATATAAATTCTCCCAAACATCAAGACAAGTGGCTAAACTTGAGTTTTATGCAGCCACTCGGGTTACCCAATTTTGACGAACCCGACATTTTAGCAGTGTTTTCAACCATGTGCTGCACATTTCTCTAGCCCCACGGACCATGCGCGAACAAGATCAACAAAACCCCGACAAAGCCGACGCCGACACCGATCTCAACGGCAAGCTGAAAAAGCGCCTGCTGATCGCCGGCGGCCTGGTCGCCGTGGCGCTGGCCGCCATTCCGCTGACCGACAGTTTCAACAAGCCCAAGGTGGAAATGACCGCCAGCAGCCAGAGCCCCAGCTCGGGCAAGATCATCAAGCCGGCCAGTTCCGCTCCGGCGGAAACCCCGGCGGCGACCCCGGCCGTCGCCAGCGCGCCGACACCGGACAGCAGCGCCCCCGCGGCAGAAGCGGCGGGCGCGCCGCGCTCTCCCAGCGCGGCCAGCCCAAGCGCGCCGGACCTGGATAAAACGCCGGCCGTGGTCAACAACCGCCCGGCCCCGCGCGCGCAGGAGCATGCCCAAGGTGCCGCAGCGCCCCATGCACAGGCGCCCGCAGCCAAAAACGCAGCGGCACCGAGCGAGCGGACCGCGACGCCGGTCGCCGCTCCGCAGCCGGCGCCCATGGCGAAAAGCGCCGCCGCTCCAAGCGACAAAGCCGCAACGCCGGCCGCGCCCCCAGCCAAGGAAAGCCCAAACAAGGCGCGCCCCGCCGGTACTTCCATCGGCTACCAAGTACAGTTGGGCCTGTTTTCCAGCATCGGCAACGCCGAGAAGCTGGTCAAGGAACTCAAGCAGCACGGCATCCCCGCGCACACGGTGACCCGGGTTCAGGTTGGCCCGTTCAAGAGCCGGGCCGAGGCCGACGAGACCATGGAGAAACTGCGCGGCCTGGGATACGCGCCGCTGCTGGCTCCGGCCAACCAGTAACAGCAGCCCACGATTGCGTTGGTCGACACATTGCGCGATGAGCGTCGATTTCGAACCGCCCAATCATGAATAGGCGCTGACAAGAACGCGGGCAAAAAAAATCCCCCGCGCCCAAGGCGCGGGGGAAAGCTCTGGCTCACTCAGACAATTGGAACAAGACCGGCCTCCCGTAGGCAGCCGCCCTTCTCCCCTTGCCCGGCCATTCTCCCGCGACGACAGCGCCAAGCCCAAACAGTCTCAAGAATTCATCAAGACGCCACGACCCAAACAAAAAAGCCCTCCCCGCGCCGCGGAGAGGGCTTGTCAACCGGTTAGGGCATCAATTCCAGTCCAGAATCACCTTGCCGCTCTGCCCGGACAGCATCGCTTCGAAACCCTGTTCAAACGCATCCACCGGGAAGTGATGGGTGATGATGGGAGTGATGTCCAGACCGGACTGGATCAAGGCCACCATCTTGTACCAGGTTTCAAACATCTCGCGACCGTAGATGCCCTTGATTTCCAGGCCCTTGAAGATCACATGATTCCAGTCGATGGCGGTGTCCGCCGGCGGAATGCCCAGCAGCGCGACCTTGCCGCCGTGGTTCATGGTGTCCAGCATCTGGCGGAAGGCCTGCGGATTGCCGGACATCTCCAGGCCGACGTCGAAGCCCTCGGTCATGTGCAACTCGGCCATCACCTGTTTCAGGTCCTGCTTGGCCACGTTCACCGCCCGCGTCGCGCCCATTTTGCGCGCCAGTTCCAAGCGGTATTCGTTCACATCGGTGATCACCACATGGCGCGCGCCGACATGGCGCGCAATCGCCACCGCCATGATGCCGATCGGACCCGCTCCGGTGATCAGCACGTCCTCTCCCACCAGGTTGAAGCTCAGCGCGGTATGCACCGCATTGCCGAAGGGGTCGAAGATGGACGCCAGATCGTCGGAAATGTCATCCGGAATCGGGAAGGCGTTGAAGGCTGGAATCACCAGGTATTCGGCGAACGCGCCCTCGCGATTGACGCCCACGCCGAAGGTGTTGCGGCACAGGTGGCGGCGGCCGGCGCGACAGTTGCGGCAATGGCCACAGGTGATGTGCCCTTCGCCGGACACGCGCTGACCTATGCTGAAACCCTGCACTTCCGAGCCGATTTCCTCGATCACGCCAACGTATTCATGGCCTACATGCATCGGCACCGGAATGGTTTTCTGCGCCCAGTCATCCCAGTTCCAGATATGGATGTCGGTGCCACAGATCGCGGTCTTGCGAATACGGATCAGTAGATCGTTATGGCCGATTTCCGGCTTGGCCACATCGGTCATCCACAGGCCGCGTTCGGACTTGAGTTTGGATAATGCTTTCATTTCTATTCCTATCCGCCGCTGCGCCCTCCCGGGCGCGCGGCGCTACGCCTCAGATCACGCCCAGTTCACGACCGACTTTGATGAAAGCCGCCACAGCCAGCCTCACCTGTTCTTCACTGTGGCGAGCGGACATCTGGGTGCGGATGCGCGCCTTGCCCTTGGGCACCACCGGGAAGGAGAAGCCGATCACGTACACCCCCTCCTCCAGCAGCTTGGCCGCCATCTCGCCGGCCAGCCGCGCATCGCCCAGCATCACCGGCACGATGGGGTGCTGACCCGGCACCAGAGTAAAGCCCGCCGCGCTCATTTCCTGGCGGAACACTTCAGCGTTGCGGCGCACCTTGGCGCGTAGCTCGGCGCCCTCGCCACCCTTGAGAATGTTCAGTACCTCCAGGCTGGCGGCGGCAATGGCTGGCGCCAGGGTATTGGAGAACAGGTAGGGACGCGAGCGCTGGCGCAGCAAGTCGATGATGGCCTTGCGGCCGGACACATAGCCGCCGGACGCGCCGCCCAGGGCCTTGCCCAGGGTGCCGGTATAGATATCGATGCGATCGGCGACGCCGCACAGTTCCGGAGTGCCAGCACCGCTGTCGCCGATGAAGCCGACGGCGTGGGAATCGTCCACCATCACCAGCGCGCCATGGCGTTCGGCCACTTCGCACAAGGTTTTCAGATCGGCGATGATGCCGTCCATGGAAAACACGCCGTCCGTGACGATCAGCTTGAAGCGCGCGCCGGCCTGCTCGGCGGCGACCAGCTGCGCCTCCAGATCGGCCATGTCGTTGTTCTTGTAACGGAAGCGCTTGGCCTTGGACAGGCGCACGCCGTCGATGATGGACGCGTGATTGAGCTCATCGGAAATCACCGCGTCTTCTTCGCCCAACAGGGTTTCGAACACACCGCCGTTAGCATCGAAGCAACTGGAGTACAGGATGGTGTCATCGGCGCCCAGGAAGCCGGAAATCGCCTGCTCCAGATCCTTGTGCACTTGCTGGGTGCCGCAGATGAAACGGACGGAGGCGCAGCCGTAGCCGTAGTCGTCCATGCCCTGCTTGGCCGCTGCCACCAGGCGTGGATCGTCGGCCAGGCCCAGGTAGTTGTTGGCGCAGAAATTCAATACATGGCTGCCATTGCTCAACGCGATGTCGGCGCGCTGCGGCGTGGCGATGACGCGCTCGGGCTTTTCGAATCCGTCGGCGCGGATCTGCGCCAGCGTGGCCTCAAGATGGGCTAAGTAGGTACGGTTCATGACTGTCCTTGTCCTGTGATGACAAAAGAATCCCAATCGAGCCGCCAAATTCATGACAACTCAAAACTGGCACCATTCTAGCCCAGTCATTTAACAGCGATCAGTGACAGTTACTGGCGATTTTCCCGGATACTGTACCCAGCCAAGCTTAATCCAAACCAGCACTGTCACCATCGATACCGCGTTTGGACAATCTTCACTTCAAATACTTGGCGACAATCTTTTCCAGCTTTCCATTTTCGCGCAGTTGCTGAAATGCCCGGCTCAGCTTCAGCGCCGTAGCATCCGGCATTTTGAGACTGCAAGCCAGGTAAATACCGGTAGACTGCATCCGCAGCCCTTCGCGGAAGTTTCCAGCCGGCGCTCCCACTTGCTTGATGGTGTAAGCGGCCACCACATCATGCACCGCCCAGATATCCGCCACCCCCGCCGCCAGTTCACGCTCCGCCTCTTCCGGCGTTGGCAGCACCGAGAACGGAATATTGTTTTTTCTTAAATAATCCGCCACCGACGAGCCCAGCAGCGCCACCACGCGCTTGCCTCTGACGTCATCAAGGGTATTCAACACCAGCGAACGATGAGTATTGATGAAGAAGGACTGGTTGCTTTCCAACACCAGGCCTACCCAGCGATACAGTTTTTCCCGCTCCGGGGAGCGGGTGAACGGAATCAGGCAGCTGTCCGCATCCTGTTGCACTTGCAGTTGGGCGCGCTTCCACGGCATTTCCGGCATGCGCACGCCAAGCCCGGCCAGCAGCGCCGCCTGAGCGATGACCTCGACGGCGATGCCACTTGACCTGCCGGCGTCGCCCTTCATCACCAGCGGCGGGTATTCCACGCTATAAACCGACAGTACAGGCGCTTCCGCCGCCAAAACCGTCATGCTCCACAAGCCCAGCAAGCACCCCAGCCTCATTCCTCTCCCTCCGCAGCCCATGTCCCCAGCCACCGCCAGACATCACACCTGTTAGAACCTGTTCAAAATCTGCTGCGCTTCGTGAGACGTGGCACGGTGAGTACCGCTTCGAAATGCGCATGCACCACGAGTACCTTCCGCCTTCTCAGCGGTTTTCGCCTTGTCTCGCCCTTGCTCGCGAGACTTTGAATAGGTTCTTAGCAGTCCTTAACATGATTTTTAGTTCAGCCAGCAGCATTTGCGCGCGGAAAGCGCGCAGCCACCGCTCGCGATGCTAAAATCCGCGCCATGTCCTTGCGCGCCCTCCTCATTTCCAGTTCTCTGACCTTACTGCTCGCCGCCTGCGCCAGCACCTCGCAGCCCGCGGCGGTCGAATCCGCCGGTTTTTACCGGGTCAAGCCTGGAGACACCCTGTTTCGCATCGCCCAAAATAACCGGGTCAGCGTGGCCAATCTGGTGCGCTGGAACAACCTCAAGGACCCTTCCAGCATCAATGCCGGGCAGTTGCTGCGCGTATCGTCCCCCGCCGGAGCCACGCAGGCGTCGGGCAAACCAGGACGCCAGCCGCCTGGCCGGCCAGCAAGCAAGCCCGCGGCCTCCGAACCCAGCAAACCGGCCCCCAAGCCGGTGGCCAGCATCAAACTGGCCTGGCCGGTCAAAGGGCCCGTCATCGCCAAATTCAACGGCCAGGGCAGCAAGGGCATAGACATCGCCGGCGACGCCGGCGCCACCATACGCGCAGCAGCGTCCGGCAAGGTCACCTACTCCGGCAAAGGCATCCGCAGCTACGGGAATCTGCTGATCATCCAGCATGACAACGCCCACCTCACCGTCTATGCTCACAATCAATCCCTGCTGGTCAAGGAAGGGCAGACAGTCAAGGCCGGCGATGCCATCGCCACCATGGGCAACTCCGGGGCCAACCGGGTCAAACTGCATTTTGAATTGCGCGTCCGCGCGACGGCGGTCGACCCCATGCCCTATCTGGCCGACTGACACCACCGGAGACGCGGCGCTTGTCTGCTCGCCGTCCGGCGCTCACAATACTTTAGAGTTGCCAACAAGCTGCCACGGTGTAGTCTGTGTCGGCGCATTGCCTCTGCCGTAGAACTGATTTTTGTTAGAACCTGTTCAAAGTCTCGCGAGCAAGAGCGAGACAAGGCGAAAACGAGCGAAAAAGTGAAATGTACACGTGGTACATGAGCATTTTGAGCTTGTATTCATCGTTCAACGCTTCACGAAGCGCGGCAGACTTTGAACAGGTTCTTAGCCACTCTGTACAATAGACGCAACAACCCAAGCCGCCGGCGCCGCACACTGCGGCGGCGCAAAGCGGACGCAAGAAGGCAAGCCAATGCGGCGGATACTGATACTTGGCGGCATGTTGCTGGCCCTCGCCGCCCAAGCCTGGGCTCAGAAGACCATCAAGGTGGCGTTCGGCGAATCCCTGGAGCCTTATGTGATGGAGGGCGGCAAGACCGGCCTGGAACTCGAAATCGTGCGCGCCGCGCTGCAAGAGCGCGGCTATCTGATCGAACCGGTATTCTTCTCCCAACCACGCCTGCCGATGGCGATGAAGAGCAAAGACATCGACGCGGTGGCGACCGTGGGCGAACAGGCCGGCTTGCAGGCCGAGTATTCCGACGTTTACATCAGCTACGAAGATGTGGCCATCACTCTGGCCAGCAGGCATATCCAGCTGCACAACCCCAAGGAACTGGGCGCCTATCGCGTGCTGGCCTTCTCCCTTGCCAAGCAATACCTGGGTCCCGTCTACAAAGAGATGGCCAAGGCCAATCCCAATTATGCCGAGACCGCCAACCAAGTGGATCAGAACCGGCTGCTATTCAGAGGCTCGGTGGACGTGGTGGTGGCCGATCGCAATATCTTCGCCTGGATGAATCACAAACTGAGCAGCCAATTCAAGGAAAAAACCGCGCCGGTGGACATTCATCGCCTGTTCGCGCCCACCCTGTACCGGATGGCCTTCCGTAGCGCGACACTGAAGGATGAGTTCAACCACGGCCTGCGCGCGATTCAAAAGAACGGTGTTTACAAGCAGATTGTGAATCGTTACCAGAACCCCTAGCCGCGATTGCCGATGACGGCGAGATGGCCTAACCTTCACGGTTTGATTTCGTTCCACCCCGCTACCGTGAAACCATCCTTGCTGCTGTTCGCCCTGCTGCCGGCCCTGCTGAGCGCCTGCGCCAATGTGAGTCGGCCCGCTCAGCCTGCTGCCCCCTCCGCCCCCATCATTGTGGCGCCGTCCGCGCCCCCACCGGAGCCGGATGCGCTGCCACCGCTTGAAACGCCGACAGCCACCCCACCAGTGGCGGTGCAGCCTCCCCGCCCCGCCTACAGCGACCCTCAGGCCGGGCGGCTCTTGCTCAATCGCGTGCTGCCGCCCAAGATCCGCGACCGTCAGGGCTGGAGCAACGACATGCTCTCGGCCTTCACCCACCTGAAAATCCCCTACACCGCGGAGAATTTCTGCGCACTGGCGGCGGTGATCGAACAAGAGTCCAGTTGGCAGGCCGACCCCACCGTGCCCAATCTGCCCGCCATTGTCTGGGACAAGATAGCCGAGCGTGCCCACGGTTATCTGATTCCGCTACCGGTGGTGAAAGCGGCCTTGCTGAAAACCTCGCCCAACGGCAAGAGTTACAAAGCGCGCATCGACAGCCTGCGCACCGAGCGGGAAATGAACGATTTGTTCGAGGACATGGCGCGCGAGGCCAGCAAGCTGGGCCTGCCGATGAATATGAAGAACCCGATCCGCACCGGCGGCCCGATGCAGGTCAGCGTCGAATTCGCCGATGGCCACGTCAAAGTCTGGCCCTACCCCTATCCGCGTAGCGGCAGCGTGCGCCAGGAAGTGTTCACCCGCCGTGGCGGCGTTTATTTCGGTGCCGCCATCCTGCTGCAATACCCGGCGCCGTATAGCCAGATGCTGTACCGTTTCGCCGATTTCAACGCCGGCCGCTACAGCAGCCGCAACGCGGCCTTCCAAGCCGTGATGGAAAGACTCAGCGGCAAGGATCTGACGCTGGACGGCGATCTGCTTAGCTACAAGGACGGCAGGGTCTATGCCAGCGCCACCCAGAGCGCGGTCATCAGCCTGGGCGGCAAGCTGGGCATGGGCCAGGGCGAGATTATGCGCGACCTTAAACTGGAAAAAAGCGCCGCCTTTGGCCAAAGCGAGCTCTACCGCAAAACCTACGCGCTGGCGGACCAGCGCTTCGGCAAGCCCGCGGCGCGCGAACAACTGCCGCAGATCGATCTGAAAAGCCCCAAGATCACCCGCAAGCTGACCACGGAATGGTTCGCCAAACGCGTCGATGGCCGCTATCAGCGCTGCCTGGAACGCGCGCGCTGACACCTCCGCGCGGCCTGAGCGTTGACAGCCGGGCTGCTATAATCGCCGCAAACCCCGCTTTGCGGCGGGGATGCCGGGCGCCTTGGCCCGGCCTGACAACAGCTAGAAATCATCATGCGCACCACGCTCTCTTACTTCACCGGATCGCTGCTGTTCAGCGCCATCGTGCTGGCCGCCACCGGCTGGTACGGTTTTCAAGTCGGCGGCCCCGCCGTGGCCGGCTCTTTTCTCGTCACCGCCCTGGTGCTGGCGATATTGGAAACCAGCGTGTCCTTCGACAATGCCGTGGTCAACGCCACGGTGCTGCAGGCGATGAGCCCGCTGTGGCGCAATATCTTCATGACCCTGGGCATCGCGGTGGCGGTGTTCGGCATGCGCATTCTGTTTCCGCTGCTGATCGTGTCCGTAGCCGGCGACACGCCGCTGTTGGAAGCCTTTGCCATCGCCACCCGCGAACCGCAGCGCTACCAGCAGATCATGCATGACTCCCACCTGATGATCATGGGCTTCGGCGCCACCTTCCTGTTGATGGTGGTGGTGGAATATTTCGTCAAGAAGGAAAAAGACGAACACTGGCTGCCGGCCATCGAGCCGCTGCTGGCGCGGCTGGGTTCGGTGGAGAACGCACAGTCGCTGCTCGCCATCCTGCTGATCGCGCTGGTGACGGCGGCAATCCCCGAAGGCCAGAAACTGGAGTTCCTCAGTAGTTGCTTCTGGGGCTATGTGGTATTCATGGCGCTGCATGCGTTCAAGCAGCTGTTCGGCGGCATGGACATTCAGACCGCAGCGGCCAAGAACGGCCTGATCGGCTTCGTCTACCTGGAAACACTGGATGCCAGCTTTTCCATGGATGGCGTCATCGCCGCCTTCGCCATCACCAATAATTTCTGGCTGATCGCCGCCGGCCTTGGCATCGGCGCGATGTTCGTGCGCTCAATGACCATACTGCTGGTGGAGCGCAATATCATCGGCCAGTTCAAATACCTGGAAACCTCGGCGTTCTGGGCAATCGCCGCCCTGGTCGCCATCATGTTCGCCGCCGCTCTCCACATCGAGCTGGGTGAAGTGACCACAGGTCTGATCAGTGTCGTCATCATCGGCCTGGGCATTGTCACCAGCCTGCCGTCCAAACATCGCCGCCGCTAAAACAGGTTTAAAGCAAACGGGCCCGCATGCGGGCCCGTCGACAAACGTTTTCCCGCTCAAGCCGAGGTGTTCACCACCGCGCCTATCCCCGCATTCGCTGCATTCTGCGATAAATCCTGGCTTAGATTCTGCAAGAAGGACTGCAAGGAGGACTGGCTCTGACCAGAGCCTGAGTTGCCCAGCGCTTGCTGCAAGTTCTGGAACGCGCTGCTCAGCGCGCTGGTGGCGTCGCTCTGCGTGCCATTCGCCATATCTTGCAGCAGTTGCTGCAAATTGGTCTGGAAGTTGCCGAATGGCGAACTGGGACCGGAGGCATCGCCTCCCGAGCCATCCTGGTCCGTGGATGCCGATTCAGACCCTGAGCCTTGCTGGCCCACCGCTTGAAACAAGGCATGCATGAAGGAGTGAAGCGCTTGGCGCACCCCGCCAGCGGAACTGGAGCCGTCAGCGTCGGCATCCGAACCGCTGCTCGCTGTGGCGGTCGAGGAAGACGTGGCCGAGGAAGTGCCCGGCACATTGATGCCCGCCTGCTGCAAGGCCTGCAGCACGCTCTGTTCAAAACCGCCACCGCCATGGTGGTGATGGCCGCCATGGCCTTGCACCTGCCCGCTGCCCTCGCTTGACGGGCCGCTGGACAGGGACACACTCTCCTGCAAGGAAAACTGGGCGTAAAACGAACTGGAGCTGCTATTGATCGATCCGAGTGACATGGCGCTCTCCCTGATAAAGGATGGCTGGGGTCAACCCCGGCCTCAGCCTCGCTTTCCAATATCGGCAGCCATCGTCCCAGTCGCAGCGGAAAGATGTAAATATATGTTAAACCAGGGTTTTCATTGAAACGCTAGCAACGGTAACTGGCTCCGGTCATCAATTTGGCGGACAGCTTCATCGCGCTCTTGACTGGAGCCGGCAGCGTGGCCGCGCCCAACTCATGGGCCATGTCGGCATGCTTGAGCTCATCGTCGCGCATCTGCGTGACGATGGCGCGGCTCTTGGCATCCCCTTCCGGCAACAAGGCCAGGTGGCTGTCCAGATGCGCGCCCACCTGCTGCTCGGTTTCCTCCAGGAAGCCGAGATTCCACTTGTCGCCCAAGACCCCGGCTGCCACGCCTATCGCCAGCGAGCCGGTATACCACAGCGGGTTGAACAGACTGGGGCGCCCGCCCAGCTCGCGTATGCGCCGCTCGGTCCAGGCCAGATGCTCCACCTCCTCCTGCGCCGCCAGGCGCAGGGCATCGCGCGCCTGCGGCGTGCGCGCGGTCAAGGCCTGTCCCTGGTACAAGGCCTGAGCGCACACTTCGCCGCAGTGGTTTACCCGCATCAAGCCCAAGGCATGCTGCTTTTCCTGCGCCTCCAGCTCAGTCTCTTCCAGTTCCGCGTCCGGGTGCGGGCGCAGGCTCTGCGCGGGCGCAAACAGGGTGCGCAGGCCCTTGTCGAACTCGACTATCCATTTGTCCAACATCTATCCGTTCTTTCTCGCGCTGACACAATCGCCGGCGATTATACCCGGCCGATACGCAGCGCGGCAGCTGCTGCTATAATCGCCGGGTTTATCGAAACTCTGTGTTTAACGCTCTACAAGGATTCCCGCTGATGGATCTCGCAAGCATCGGTCCTGGCAAAGACATGCCGGGCGACTTCAACGTCGTAATCGAAATCTCCGCCAACGCCGCTCCGATCAAGTACGAATTCGACAAGGACTGGAATGCGCTGGTGGTTGACCGTTTCATGGGCACCTCCATGATGTACCCGGCCAACTACGGTTTCGTGCCACAAACCCTGGCCGGCGACGGCGACCCGGTTGACGTGCTGGTGGTGACTCCGTTCCCGCTGCCGCCGGGCGTGGTAGTGCGCTGCCGCGCGCTGGGCATGATCAAGATGGAAGACGAGTCCGGCGTTGACGCCAAGCTGGTGGCTGTCCCGGTGGAAAAACTGTGCCCGATGTACAAGTCCATCCAGAAGCTGGAAGACCTGCCGGAACTGCTGCGCAACCAGATGGTGCACTTCTTCGAGCACTACAAGGACCTGGAAAAAGGCAAGTGGGTCAAGGTACAAGGCTGGGGCACGCTGGACGACGCCAAGGCCGAGCTGGTTGACGGCATCGCCCGCTTCGAAAAATAAGGCCATTGAGCCCAATGCAAACCGGCGCCCCGCGCCGGTTTTTTCATGCCCATCCGCCGCCGCGCCCACACATTCGCCAATACTGATATTGCAGCGCAATATGCCGACAAGATTTGCTACAATCGTCGGCAGCTGTCCGATGCCGCTGGACGCCTCCAGAAAAGCAAGTGATGGTTATTAAATACGATAAATAATACTTTTACCCGCCATCGCATTGCGGGTATCGTTTCAACAAGGCAACTCACACCCGTCCGACGCTTGACGCGGCCGGTCGCCCAATCGGAAACACTGTGACCTACATCGCCCAAGGCTCAGCAACGCAACTGCACTGGCTCCAGCAACGGCTGGCTCGCCGGGGGCTGCCTGCGCTTGCCGACGCCGGCGGCGCTCCGCCCTGGCTGCCCGCCGATTGGCAGGGCTTTTATCTGCCATCCGGCAGCTGGATCAATATCGACACCGATCACCAGGCCGCGCTGCAGCCCCGCCAACGGCATTGCCAGGACCATGGCACGCAGTTGCTGGAATTGGACGGCGCTTGGCAAGCCCTGGGCCGGGACTTCGGCTTCATGCTGCTGCTGGGCGCGGAACAGACGCCATCCGCCGCCGCGGCGGCACTGCTGGACGCACTGGCGCCGCTGCCCGCCGCCTGGCTGCGCTGCGGCCCGGTGGGCAGCGCGCGCTACACGCGCCAAGTCTGGGAAGGCTTGCTGTTCATGCTGCGCCAGCATGCGCCGCCGACACCGGACACACCGATCGCCCTGGACTGGGAAAACGCGCTGCGTCGGCAATGGCAACTATGGGAAAAACTGCTCCAGCTATCCCTGCGCTACCTCGAGCGACACGGCCTTGACGCCGACGCCGCGTCTGCGCGCCAGGCCTTCGCGGAAGCGCCGTGGCGGCAGCATCATTACGCGGCCAGCCTGGCACGCCTGATCGTCGCCGCCGGCGGCTGCCAACAAGCCTGGCAGCAATTATGGAGTACGCTGGCGGCCCATGCCCCCGCGGCGCCAAATTGAAAAAGCCCGCATTGCTGCGGGCTTTTTGATTGGGTAACGCTCAGGCATCAAGCGGCGCTGGTCGCCTTCTTGCCACGGGCGACGGCGGCGCTGGCAGCCTTGGCCGAATTGGTGGCGGCTTCCACGCTGGCTTCGGCGATTTCCGCGCTGACTTTCTTGGCGGTCTTGGACACGCTTTCGAAAGCGGCGTTGGAGGTGTTCACCAGGCTTTTCAACGCCGACACCGCGGCATCCGAGCCGGCCGGTGCGTTCTTGGACAGGCGGTCCAGATTGCTCAGCAGGGTCTGATTGCCCTCGGCGATCTGCTCTTCGACAAAAGCGGCCAGCTCATTCTGGGTAGCCAGCGCGGCGTCGTAGACATTGCGCGCCACGGAGAAAGCCTGATCGATGGACGGCTGAGCCAGGTTGCTCTGCACCTCGGCAAAAGCCTTCGGGTCCTTGGCTTCGCTCAAGGCCTTGATGGCCTGGGCATTGTCGGCCAGCAGCTTGCGCGACAGTTCCAGTTGCAGCGCGGCCAGACGCTCGGCACCGGCCAGCACGATGGAGGAGAAACGCACGGCCTTGTCGAACTGCGACTGGCCGAGAGCGGAGAATTCTTGAGTAGTGGTAAACATGACAACTCCTAAAAATATCCAAAATTGACAGCTCAGCAACGACAGCGAACTTAACCTGCGCTCATGATGTTGCATCGCAACAATTACCATTGTGGCTGCTGCCACTGCCCCCGTCAAGAAAAATGTTGCGACGCACAAACCACTAAGCTGCTATTTTTCATGCATTTTTGCAACACAAACATTCCAAAAGCATTACAAGACAACCCGTTTTTCCGCACCGCACCGACGATTCCCTCAATTGCAACACTCGCCACCGCCAAAGCCCGCCACACCGGCCGATCACAGCCTTTGCCACCGGAACTGAGCAACGCCATTGAAAGCCTGTCTGCAACCCAGTACACTCGCCCCATAGAATAAATCTATCTACATAAAGCCAAGTACAATGAGCCCTGCGGCCAACGCATTCGACATAAAATCCGCCAGCCTGGATCTGCTGGCGCTCCTTCTGCGCACTGACGACCTGGAAGAATTGAGCCAGGCGCTGGACGCCCGCTTCGGCACCGGCCACGACGCGCCGGCCGAAGCCTTCGTGCTGGATGTGGAAGCCCTGCCCGCCCCGGCGGAACTGGACTACGGCCGCCTCTTGCCCATGCTCAGCCGTCGCGGCATCCGCGCGGTGGCGCTGCGCCACCCCAGCACCGCGCTGGCCGGCATCGCCAGCCAGTTCGGCCTGGCCTACACCAGCAGCGCCACGCCGGCGCGCTCGGCGCAAAACGCGCCGGAACCCGCCGACAAACCCGCAGCGCCGGAACCGGCCCCGGCCACCGGTGCCATGATCGTCGACCGTCCCGTGCGCGCCGGCCAGCAAATCTACGCCAAGGGCTGCGATCTGATCGTGCTGGCCATGGTCAGCGCCGGCGCGGAAGTGATCGCCGACGGCAATATCCACATCTACGCGCCCTTGCGCGGTCGCGCGCTCGCCGGCGCGCGCGGCAACGCCGGCGCCCGCATTTTCGCTCGCAACATGGAGGCCGAACTGGTATCCATCGCCGGAGTCTATCGAACTATCGAACAAGCCTTGCCCGACAGCATTCTGGGCAAGCCAACTCAAATCTATCTCGAGAACGAGCGCCTGGTCATGACCGCGCTCGGCGAGTAACAAGCCATTATTCAAAGGGATCGACTGTGGCAAAAATCATCGTTGTGACGTCCGGCAAGGGTGGCGTCGGTAAAACCACTACCAGTGCCAGCTTCTCCTCCGGCCTGGCGTTGCGCGGTCACAAAACCGTCGTCATCGACTTCGACGTCGGCCTGCGCAACCTGGACCTGATCATGGGTTGCGAACGCCGCGTGGTCTATGACCTGATCAATGTCGTCAACGGCGAAGCCAGCCTGAACCAGGCGCTGATCAAGGACAAGAACTGCGACAACCTCTACATCATCCCCGCCTCGCAAACCCGCGACAAAGACGCCTTGACGCTGGACGGCGTGGAGAAGGTGTTGAACGACCTGGCCGAAGCCGGCTTCGAATACATCGTCTGCGACTCGCCGGCCGGCATTGAAAAAGGCGCGCTGATGGCGCTGTACTTCGCCGACGAAGCGCTGATCGTCACCAATCCGGAAGTCTCCTCGGTGCGCGATTCCGACCGCATCCTGGGCATTCTGTCCTCCAAGTCCAAGCGCGCGGAAGAAAGCCGCGAGCCGGTCAAGGAACACCTGCTGATCACCCGCTACTCCGCCGGCCGCGTCGACAAGGGCGAAATGCTGTCGGTGGACGATGTGAAGGAGATTCTGCGCGTGCCGCTGCTGGGCGTGATTCCGGAGTCGCAGACCGTTCTGCAAGCCTCCAACTCCGGCACCCCGGCCATCCACCTGAAAGGCTCGGACGTCGCCGACGCCTATTCCGACGTGGTGGCCCGTTTCCTGGGCGAAGAGCGCCCGATGCGTTTCCTCGATGCCCCCAAAGTGGGCATTCTGAAGCGCCTCTTTGGAGGTTAAGTCATGTCCCTGATCGAAATGATCTTTGGCAAGCGCCAGAAAACCGCGGCCATTGCCAGAGAACGCCTGCAAATCATCCTGGCCCACGAACGCAACGGCCGCAGCGCGCCCGACTATCTGCCGGCGCTGCAGCGCGAATTGATGGAAGTCATTTCCAAATACGTGGCGGTCAATCTGGACGACATCAAGGTGCAAGTGGAGCGCCAGGACGACTTCGAAGTGCTGGAAGTCAATATCGTGCTGCCGGAGCACCAGCGCTGAGCCATGACGCTGACCGAACTTCGCTATATCGTCGCGGTGGCGCGGGAGCGCCACTTCGGCCGCGCCGCGCAAAGCTGCTTCGTCAGCCAGCCGACGCTGTCCATCGCCATCAAGAAGCTGGAGGACGAACTGGGCGTCACGCTGTTTGAGCGCGGCGGTCAGGAAGTCAGCGTCACCGAGATCGGCGAACGCATCATCGAGCAATCGCAACGCGTGCTGGAGGAGGCCGAAACCGTCAAACGCCTGGCCGGCGAACATCAGAACGAACTGGTGGGCCCGCTGAAGCTGGGGGTGATTTTCACCATCAGCCCCTATCTGCTGCCGCGGCTGATCCCGGCCTTGCGCATCCTGGCGCCGGACATGCCCTTGATCCTGGAGGAGAACTACACCTCCCGGCTCTCGGAAATGCTCAAGCGCGGCGAAGTGGACGCCATCATCGTCGCCGATCCGTTCGAAGAAGCCGGCACCGTGGCCTGCCCCTTGTATGACGAGCCCTTCGTCGTCGCCACGCCCAAGGGCCATCCCTGGGAAAAGCTGGGCGCCATCGCCGCCAATCAGCTGGCCGACGAAAGCGTCCTGCTGCTGACCCAGGGCAATTGCTTCCGCGATCAGGTGCTGCAAGCGTGCAGCGATCTGGCCAGCCGGCAGAGCCACGGCGGCACGCTGGCCGCCAATCTGCAGGGCAGCTCGCTCAACACCATCCGCCACATGGTGGCCAGCGGCATGGGCGTCACCGTGATGCCGTCCACCTCGATAGGCCCCACCGACGAATCCTTATTGTCGGTGGTGCCGTTCAAGACGCCGGCGCCGCAGCGCCGCGTGCTGTTGGTGACGCGCAAGCAGTTCTTCCGCAAGAAGGCGATAGACACCCTGCAACAGGCGGTCTTCCGCTCCGGGCTGGAAGGCGTCGCCATGCTGGAAGGCGAAGCGCCGGCGCAATAAGCCGGCCCCCGCCCCCAAACGAGACAACCGCTGCGCGCCCTGCCGCAGCGGTTTTTTTCCGCCCCACCACCGCAAGGAGTTTCCCCGTGTCTCAATTGCGCAGCATTGAAATCAAAGCCTTCGTGCCCGCCCGCGACTACGCGCTGTCGCAGCGCTTCTATGCCGATCTGGGCTTCGAACAAAAATCCGACAGCCACGGCGTCAGCTACTTCGTCCACGGCCAATGCAGCTTCCTGCTGCAGGACTTCTATCATCCGCAACTGGCGGAAAACCTGATGCTGCATCTACTAGTCAGCGATGCCGCCGCCTGGCACTTGCTGGCGCAAGGCGTCGCCCAGCGCTACGCCGTCCAGCTTGGCCCACTGACCGAGCAGCCGTGGGGCATGCTCGACTTCTGCCTGCACGACCCCTGCGGCGTGCTGTGGCGCATCGGCCAGAACCGGTAAGCCCGGCCGCCTAGCCTTCGCGTGGCGAATAACAAACAGCCGCCAAATCCACGACATGATTTTGTCATCAAGATGGTAGCCATGCGGACAAAACATGATAGATTGGCATTCATCCTGATTTTTCCTGCCACCCACCCCAGGAGCCATGAGCGATGAACATAGCTGACAATCCTTTATTGCAAGACTGGAACACCCCGCAACAACTACCTCCGTTCGACGCGATCCGCGCCGAGCACTTTATCCCCGCCCTTGAAGTCCTGTTCACGCAGCATCTGGCGGAAATCGACGCGCTGGCTCAGCGGACCGACGCGCCCAGTTTCGCCAACACCGCCGCCGCCTTCGACGCCAGCGGCCTGCGGCTGGAACGCGCCACCCTACTGCTGAGCAACCTGGTCGCCTCGGCCAGCACCCCGGCGTTGCAGGCGGTGGAGCGCGACACCGCGCCGCTGCTGGCGCGGCATCAGAATCAAGTCCTGATGCACGCGGGCTTTTTCCTGCGCCTGGATCAGGTTCATCAGCAGCGGCTGGCGCTGGAGCTGAGCGAAGAGCAGCGCCGCTTGCTGGAGCGCATCCACACCGACTTCGTCCGCGCCGGCGCCAAGCTGCAGGGCGAGCAGCGGCAGCGCTTCGCCGAGCTGCAGACGCAGCTGGCGGAACTGCAAACCAGCTTCCGTCAAAACCTGCTGGCGGACGAGGCGGAATACGCGCTATCCGTGGGCGACGATCAACTGGACGGCTTGCCAGGCTTTGCCCTCGATGGCGCCCGCGCCGCCGCGGCGGAACGCAAACTGCCCGGCCATGTGTTCACCTTGTCGCGCGCGTCGGTGCTGGCCTTTCTCGGCTTTTCCAGCCAACGCGGGCTGCGCGAACAGCTGTGGCGCGCATGGACCAGCCGCGGCGAACACGCTGAACGCGACAATCGTCCGCTGGCGCGCCGCATCCTGGCGCTGCGCGCCGAACTGGCCGGCCTGCTCGGTTATGCCAATTTCGCCGACTACGCGCTCGCCAATCGCATGGCCGGCACGCCGCAAGCGGTGGAGCAGTTGATGCGGCAAGTATGGGAGCCGGCCAAGCAAAGCTGCGCGCGCGAGCTGGAGCTATTGCGCGCCGAGGCGCGGCGGCTGGGAGAGCCGGAGGACATCCAGCCCTGGGATTGGTATTACCTGGCGGAAAAGGTCAGACAAAGCCAGTACGCGCTGGATGATGCCGAAATCAAACCCTATTTCAGCCTGGACAATATGATAGCCGCGATGTTCGATGTCGCCGGCCGTCTGTTCGGTCTCAGCTTCGTCGAACGCGCCGGACTGCCGCGCTACCATCCGGATGTGCGGGTTTGGGAGGTCTATCGCGGCGCGGAGTTGATCGGCGTGTTCTATGGCGACAACTTCGCGCGTCAGGGCAAGCGCAGCGGCGCCTGGATGCATTTGTTCCGCCAGCAGGCGCGCAACGGCGGCAAGACCCTGCCGGTGGTGATCAACAACAACAACTTCGTCAAGTCCAGCCACGGCCCCACTCTGCTCAGCTTCGACGATGTGCGCACCTTGTTCCACGAATTCGGCCATGGCATGCATGGCTTGCTGTCCGATGTCGAATACCGCAGCCTGTCCGGCCCCAACACGCCCAGGGATTATGTGGAGCTGCCATCGCAGCTATTCGAAAACTGGGCGCTGGAACCAGCGTTGCTGGCCAAGCACGCGCGCCACGCCGATAGTGGGGAGGCCATTCCTCAAGCGCTGATTGCCAAGATCCTGGCGGCGCGCAGCTTCAATCAAGGCTTTGAAACCGTGCGCTACGCCGCCTCAACGCTGATAGACCTGGCGCTGCATCTGCGCAACGACGTTGACGGCGTGGACATCGCCGCCTTCGAGGCCGAGCAGCGCCAAAGCCTGGGCGTGCCCGACGCCGTCGGCATGAACCATCGTCCACCCCACTTCCAGCACATCTTCGCCAGCGATGGTTATGCCGCCGGCTACTATGTCTACATCTGGGCCGAGGTGCTGGAAGCGGAGGCCTTCGCCGCCTTCAAGGAGCGCGGCGACGCCTTCGATCCCGAGTTGGCGGACAAGCTGCGCCGCTATATTTACAGCGCCGGCGACAGCCGCGAGCAAAGCCAGGCTTTCCGCGCCTTCCGCGGCCGAGATCCCGATGCCGCCGCCATGTTGCGCAAGCGCGGCCTGCTCGGCGCGTGACCGCCCCCCAGCGGCCGGCGGCCCCCAGTCCGCCGGCGGTTCCCTAGACTATCGCGGCCTGCTCGCGCAGCAAGGCCGCCAGCCGCGCGATGCCGGTCTCGATGCGCTCCGGAGAGGCATGGCTGAAATTCAGGCGCAGATAGCCCAAGTTCCGCTCCGGATCCGGGAAAAACGCCTCGCCCGGCATGAAGGCGACGTTTTGCTGCAAGGCCAGCGGCAACACTTGGCGGGTATCCCGCGGCTGCTTCAATTTGAGCCAGAAGAACAGCCCGCCCTGCGGCAATTGCCAATCGGCCAGATCGCTGAAATGGCGCTGCAACGATGCTTGCATCGCGTCGCGGCCGGCGCGGTATACCTCGCGCAGGCCCAGCAGGCGTTGCTCATGACCAGGGTCGCGCAGCTGGCGGGCAATGAACCACTGCGCAGGCCGATTGCTGTGCAAGTCGGTGGCCTGCTTCAGCCGCATCAGATAAGGGAACAAATCCGGGGAGGCGATCAGGAAGCCGATGCGCAGCCCCGGCGCCAGCGTCTTGGAGAAGGAACCGGAGTAAATCCACGGCGCGGTTTTCAAATGACTGACCAGCGGCGCCGGCGCGTCGCCGTCATAGCTCAGCGCGCGGTAAGGATCATCCTCGATCAAGGGCACGCCGGCGGCGTCTATCGCCGCGGCCAGCGCCTGGCGGTCTTCGGCGCTGTAACAGCTACCCGCCGGGTTCTGGAAGCTGGGAATCAGATAACAGCAGCGTGGCCGCGCCTGCTCCAGCGCGGCGGCCAAGGCCTGCGGCGGCAGCCGTCCATCCTGCTGCGCCACCGCATGGATGCGGGCGCCGAACAATTTGAAGGCTTGCAAGGCCGCCAGATAGGTCGGCCCCTCGGTCAGCACCGGGGTGCCGGGATCAACGAACAGCTTGGCGCACAAATCTATGCTTTGCTGTGAGCCGGACAGCACCAATACCTGCTCCGCCTCACAAGCTATGCCCATCCGTCGCGCCTGCTCCGCGATCAGTTCTCGCAACTCCGGTTCGCCCTCGCTGGCGCCGTACTGCGCCAAGCCCGCCGGCATGTCGGCGAAATCCAGTTGCGGCAGGCATTGACCGGCCGGCAGGCCGCCGGCGAACGAGATCATTTGCGGCTGTTGCGCCGCCGCCAGGATTTCCCGGATCAGCGATCCGCTGAGCCGTTCGATGCGCTCTGAAAACATGGTACTCTGCATAAGCTTGTCCGCAGCTTTCTTACTAATGTCAATAATATTGACTCAATCTACCGATCACAACGGGCTCCGTCAACATGGCTGACCTATCTGCACCCGATGACATGCGCGCCGCGATGGAAGCCTTCTTCCATGCCTACAAGGCTTTCACCGACAAATCGGATGAAATGCTGGCCAAGCGCGGCCTGGCGCGTGTGCACCACCGCATCCTGTTCTTCGTCGCGCGCTACCCCGGCCTGTCGGTCAAGGACTTGCTAGGCGCGCTGGGCGTGACCAAGCAGGCCATCAATATGCCCTTGCGTCAGTTGCTGGAAATGAATTTGGTGCAAAGCGTCGCCGCGCATCACGACAAACGGGTCAAGCAATTGTCGCTGACCGTGGAGGGACGCAAGCTGGAAGAGACCCTGCACCGCGAGCAGTTGAAATTGCTGCAGACAGCCTTCGATCTGACCGGCAAGCCGGCCACCGCCGGCTGGATGGCGGTGAATCACAGCCTGGCGGCGCATACCCGCCTCGGTGCACAGGAGCCCCAGGGCAAGGCTTGACCCTGTAGCCGCTTCATGGTTTGCAATGCGCTGGCGAGTCATCGCATCCACTCAGCCACCGCGCCAAGGAGCACGCCATGAACTGTCCCACTTGCCAAGTCACCCTGCTGATGGGCGAGCGTTTGTCCGTCGCCATCGATTACTGTCCGCAGTGCCGCGGCGTCTGGCTAGCGCCCGGCCAGCTGGAGCGGCTGCTGCAAACCCAGGCGCCGACCCTGCCCGCAGCGCCCCAAGCCGCCGCCGGCTGCGCGCCGGCCGCGCCCGCGCATGGCCATGGCGAATCGCATCGCTCCGGCGGCCGCCATGGCGGCAAGCACGGCGGCTGGCTGCGCAAGCTGCTGGACTGAACCCGGCCGGGCAAAAAAATGGCCCGGACATCGGTCCGGGCCTGTTTTCGGCCATAGCGCCACGGGGCTTCAGTCTATGCGCTCATAGCGCACTTCCAGCACTTCGATGTCTTCATCGCCCTCAGGGCCGCGGAACAACACGGAATCGCCCTCGCGCGCCTTCAGCAGGGTCCGCGCGATTGGCGAGATCCAGCTGATGTGACCGCGCGCCAGATCGATTTCGTCGACGCCGACGATGCGCAGCAATTGCTCGCTGCCGTCGCCGCGCTCGATCAGCACGGTGGCGGAAAAAAACACTTGGTCGGTCGCTTCCCGGGTTTCCGGGTCCACCACTTCCGCGATTTCCAGACGCTTGGTCAAAAAACGGATGCGGCGGTCGATTTCGCGCAGGCGGCGCTTGCCGTAGAGGTAGTCGCCGTTTTCCGAACGGTCGCCATTGCTGGCCGCCCAGTTCACGATCTGCACCACTTCGGGCCGTTCGCGGTTGACCAGGTGGTAGAGCTCGTCCTTCAAGCGCTGCCAGCCGCCGGGCGTGATGTAATTCTTGCTGGACGCGGGCAAACGCCGCTCGGCCGGGAGATCTTCTTCCGCCTCGTCGTTTTCCTTGGTAAACGCTTTGCTCATATCACCCATCCATCAATGAAAACGCCGGCCTCAACGGCCGGCGACATGTTCCAACAACGCCAGGCAATGCGGCAGCAGGCCTTTGGGCTTGAGCTTGATCCGCTGCAATTGCTCGCGGTCCAGCCATTCCAGCCGGTATTGATTGTCCGGCCCCATCTTGGCCAATTCCGGCCCGCCCAGGCGCAGCTCCCCGGCATGGCTGCGCGCCAGGAACACATGCTCGACCCGATCCTTGGCGTCCAGCACGCACAGGATGCCGCCCAGATGGACGTTGAGCCCGGTTTCCTCGCGCGTCTCGCGCACACAGGCAATCGCGGCGGTTTCCCGCCGCTTGATGCCGCCGCCGGGCAGCACATAGTAGTCCTTGCCCGGCTTGATGCGATGTATCAGCAGAATGCGACCACCCTCGACAATGGCGATGGCGGCGCGCTGACGCTTGCCCGCCGCCGCCGGCAACGGCGGCGTCTCGGGCGCCGCGCCGCGCAGGCGGGACATCATGCGTACGGCCAGGCTCCACAGCATGGCGCGCAGGCTCAGCGATGCGCCTTGGCCGAAGCCTTCTTGACCGGCGCCGCCTTCTTGCCGCCGGTGACGGTCAGATTGGACCACTTCATCACCGCCGCCACTTCCGCGGAGTTGAGTTCGTAGAACTGGCCGCGCTTCAGCCGCGGCGGCAGGCCGATATTGCCGAAACGCACGCGGATCAGGCGGCTGACGGTCAGGCCGAAGTGCTCGAACATGCGACGCACTTCACGGTTGCGGCCTTCCTTGATCACCACGTTGAACCACTGGTTGGCCGCCTCTTCCGGGCCGCCCTTCTGGAAAATACGGTCAAAGCGCGCTTCGCCGTCCTCCAGCTCCACGCCGGCCACCATTTCCTTCATGATTTCCGGAGTCAACTCGCCCAGCACGCGCACCGAATACTCGCGCTCCACTTCGAAGCTGGGGTGCATCATGCGGTTGGCCAGTTCGCCGCTGGTGGTGATCAGCAGCAGGCCAGAAGTGTTGACGTCCAGGCGGCCGATGGCCACCCAGCGGCTGGATTTGGCCTGTGGCAGGCGGTCGAACACGGTGACGCGGCCTTCCGGATCGTCGCGGCTGACGATTTCGCCCTCTTCCTTGTGATACATGATCACGCGCGGCAGGCGGTCCGGCCATTTCAGCTTGATCTGGTCGCCCTTGACCATCACGCGGTCGCGCGGGCCGACGCGGTCGCCCAGGCTGGCTTTCTTGCCGTTGACGGTGACCTGGCCGGCCTCGATCCATTCTTCCATTTCGCGGCGCGAGCCGACGCCGGAGGCCGCCAGCGCTTTCTGCAGCCGCACCGGCTCGATATCGTCCAGGTCCACGCGGACTTCGCGCAAGCGCTTGGCCTTGTCCTTGATGTCCTGGTTCGGGCTGCGCAGACGCAGCTTCTTGGCCTTCTGCACCAATTGCGGCTTGCCGCCCTCCGGCTTGCCCTGACGCGGCTGCCCGCCGTTCTTGCCGGCGGCCGGCTGGCCAGCCGGCGTCGCGGCGTTCTTGTTGCCGAAGCGGCGCTCATGATCCAAGGCCACATTGCCGTTGACGTCGCCATTGCTGTCGCGCTGGTAGACCGGCTTGTTGCGGCCTTGCGCCTGCTGCATCTGTTGCTGTTCCTGCTCGCGGCGGCTCAGTTTGAACAGCGGCGTGCCTTCGTGCATCAGCGGATTGCCGTAGGCGTCGCGCGCGGCGCGACCATTCTGCGGCGCGCGGCCCTTGCCGCCGTTGGCGCGAGCTTGACCCTGGCGGGCGCTGGCCTCGGCCGGCTGGCCGTTGCGGTTCTTGATCATGCCGCCCTGGGTCTTGCCGCGCGGCTGAACGCCGCCGGTGCCCGGCTGGCGTGCTTGGGAAGTTTCGCGACCTTTGACACGCGCCACCGGCTGGCGGGCGTGATTGCGTTGTCCTTTAGACATATGTGCTTTGCTCTTTCCGTGCGAGCAACCGGCAGAATATGGAGTTATTCTGCGATGGGCTCGAAATTATCCGCCTCATCGTCGAGGGGGATGTCGTCTGTGGCCGCTGCCGGGCCTTGTTCCCGAGGCTCCGCCTCGGGCACCACCAGACTTCCCAGTTCCGCCAGCGGCGGCAGATCCTTGAGCGAGACAAAGCTCAAGTCGTCCAGGAATTTTCGGGTCGTGGCATACAAGCCCGGCCTGCCGGGTACGTCCTTGTGGCCGATGACTTCGATCCAGCCGCGTTCCAGCAGAGTCTGCATCACGCCGGTGGACACCGATACGCCGCGTATCGCTTCGATATCGCCACGGGTCACAGGTTGTTTGTAGGCGATGATCGCCAAGGTTTCCATTACCGCGCGCGAGTAACGCGGCGGCTTTTCCGGGTTCAGGCGGTTCAGGTATGGCGTGAACTCGGCCCGGGCGCGAAAGCGCCATCCCGATGCCAGCTTGACCAGTTCGACGCCCCGCCCTCTCCAGTCGCCCTGGATGTCGTCGAGGATGTCATTGATCAATGCGGCTTTCACCTCTTCGGTGAACAGCTTTTTGAGCATGGCAACCGACAGAGGTTCCTGCGCGGTCAGCAGGGCCGTCTCCAGCACGATCTTCAGATATTTTAGGTCGGTGATGGTGGACATTGAGCCGTGAAGCCGTAACACGTATGCGCAGTAAACCGGTTATTGTACATGAACTTGCCGACCGGGGCTAAATTAATCCTGCGGCCATATCGTCCCATGCCGCCAGCGCGGTCAGGCTGTAGCGACGCAGCGTGCGGTCGCCCAGTTCCATCGTCGCCAGCAGTTGGCCGCCGCAGGCTTCCACCGTGCGCACCGCCGCCGGCCGGTCCGCCGGGCAGACCAGCACCCAGTTGCCGTGCGCCGGCTTCTCGCCCAGGGTCTGCACGTATTGCAGCAGCACGCGGCCATAGCCATGGCCGCGCCAGGCCGGCAGCACTTCAAAAGCGATGTGGCCGATGCGCTCCACGATCAACGCGCTGTCCCCCAGCCGCTGGCGCACCGCGCCTATGATTTCGGATTGGCCATTGATCAGGAACCAGGTGCGGCACGGCACCCAGCCTTCTGGCAGGTCCTGCCCGGCGGCATGCCGCAGCAATTGCGCCAGCCAGGCGTCCGGGTCGTCGCCGGCGCGGCGATAATATTCCAGCCCCTCTTCGTGACAGGCCAGGAAAAAGGGGCGGTAGGCGGATTGATGTTTCGGATCGGCCGCTTCAATGTGCATGGCATGCTCTCGCGATGAATACCTCTATCCTAATCGCTGGCGAGCCAACATCAAGTGCAAATCGCAGCCGATGGCGATCAGACCAGTGCGATGCGCACATAAATAGGCTGGTACGGGGCCTCTTGGCTGACCTTGACCAGGCCTTCCTTCACCAGCTCCAGCACCGCGATGAAGTTGACCACCAGGTGGGCGACGCCCTTGTCCACGTCGAACAGTTCTTCGAAGGGCACGTATTCGCGGCCGTCCAGATAACGCAGAATCCAGCTCATCTGCTCGCGCACCGACAATTCGTCCTTTTCCACCTTGTGATGACGGTGGTGGCGCGCGCGCGACAAAATCGCCATCCAAGCCTGGCGCAGGTCGGCGGGGAAAACCTCGGGCAGTCGCTGTTCCGCTGACTGCTCGATCAGCACCGCCAGCCAGGCGAAATCGCGGTCGGCCTGCGGCAGCTTGTCCAGTTCCAGCCCCGCCAGCTTCATCTGCTCGTATTCCAGCAGACGGCGCACCAGTTCGGCGCGCGGATCGTCCGGCTCGCCCTCTTCGTCCAGTTGCGGACGCGGCAGCAGCAGCCGCGACTTGATCTCGATCAGCAGCGCCGCCATCAGCAGGTATTCGGCGGCCAGTTCCAGACGCCCGTCGCTCATCGCGTCGATATAGGCCATGTACTGGACGGTGATCTCCGCCATCGGGATGTTCAGCACGTCCAGGTTCTGCTTGCGGATCAAGTAGAGCAGCAAATCCAGCGGCCCTTCGAAACTGTCCAGGATCACCTGCAGCGCATCCGGCGGGATGAACAGATCTTGCGGCACTTCCAGCACCGGCTGACCGAACACGTGCGCGATCGGCACGCTGGGCGGCAATTCCGGCGCGGTCAACTGAAAATCGTCGGTCGCAGGCTGGGTGTCGGGAGATGGGGCGGTGCTCATGGCGGCAAGGATACCAGCTAGCGGCCCGACGGGTGACGGAACTTGCCCGCGCGCGCCGGGCGTGGATTCAGGCCGGCGCCTCCGCCGGCAGCGCTTCGTCGATCTTGATCTCGACAAACTGGTAATGCGCGGTTTGCTGCAGCAGGCGCACCGCGCGCACCCGGCTCTCGCCATCCGCGCCGCGCAACAGAAAGGGACGCATCGCCTGATATAAACGCCCCGGCAGCACCAGAATGCCGGAAAGACGAAAATGCCGCTCTACCTGCATGCGCAGCGCCGGCTCGAAACCGCCGCTGGCATGGCTGGTGACCGCCGCCACTTCCACCGCTTGCGGACGCTTGCCGATGAATTCGATCCCGCACTCGGTCTGCATGTCCTCGCCGCCGAAACTGACCCAGCGCACCAGGCCCAGCTGCCAGCCGAAACCGCGGCGGCGCAGCATCACCACCTCGCCGGCGCGCAGCGGCTGCTGCAAGGACTCGCCCTGCAACAGCAGGCCGGAAGCGCTGAGATTGCTGATCTGCAAGTGGCAAGGCTCCAATTCGCCGTCGGCCGGCGCGCCGGCGGCCAGCCGCCAGCAGCGCGGCAACAGGCTGACCAATTCTACGGTTTCAACACTGAGCCGGCGCAGCCGGACATGGCGCCGCCGGCGCGGCGCGCTCCATTCCTGGCGCAAACTCGCCAGCAGCCAGGCTTCGTGACTGTCGTCCAGGCCCTGACGCTGGCGCTGGCGGCCCAGTTCATCCATGCGCTGCAGCAGGCGGCCGGCGTCCAGCCGCCACCACACACCGTCGCCGCCCAGGTCCAGTTCGGCGCAGAAGCGCGCCGGACGATCGACATCGGCGCGAAACGCCAGCGCGCCCTCGTCTCCCAGCGGTTGATCCAGTTGTTCCACGCGCAGCAGGCCGGCATGCTGTTCCAGCCATTGCAGCAACAGCGCGATCTTGGCCGGCTCCAGCCGATTGCTGGCGGTCAGGCCCAGCAGCATCAGGCGGCGATAGCTGAGCCCCGGCGCCGCCGTGCCGCTGCCGGCTTGCCGCCCTTCCCAACCCTGGGATAGCGCATGAGCGTACAGGTGGTGGCAGTCGCGCCAGAAGCCCTTGTACAGCGGCGCATAGCTGCGCGCGTGCAACGCCAGCAAGTCGTAGCCGCTGGCCAGCGCCAGTTGCAAGGCCTCCTGCCGCGGGCGCGAACTAGCAAAACGGCTGGCTTCCTGAGCACTGAACGCCTGCGCCAGCAACTTGCACTGTTCATGCCATTGCCGCAGCAATTGGCGAGCAGAATGCAAACCGGCGCGCGCCTCCGGCGTGCAGGACAGCTCCTGGCGCGCCGCGCCGCTCTCCAGCCGCGCCGCCAGCGCCGTCACCGGGGCTTGCAGCGTTTGCAGCAGCGCCAGGCGCTCGGCCGGCGCCAAGGCCGCGCGCTGCCATTGCGCCAGCCATTGGCCGACCTGATTCGCGGCCAGTTGCGCCGGCAGCGTCGCCAGGCTGGCTAGCTGGGCGCGCGCCGCTTTCAAGTCCAGGGCTTGCCAGGGCGGCTCCGGCAATGCGTGAATCAGCGACAATTCGATCATGACCGAGTCATAGCGAGTGAGACGCCGCCGATGATACCCCCAGCCATGGTTTTTAGCGCGGCATTATTGCCAGCCGCAAAAAAATGCCCCGCCGAGGCGGGGCATTGCTGTGGGAGACCGTGTTCGACTTAAGCCGACAGTTCCAGCATCAGCTTGTTGATGCGCTTGACGAAGGCCGCCGGGTCTTCCAGCTTGCCGCCTTCGGCCAGCAGCGCCTGGTCGTACAGCACCTGGGCCAGATCACCGGCGCGCGCCTCGTCGGCCTCCTCGGCCAATCGTTTCACCAGCACATGCTCGGGGTTGATCTCCAGCGTGGGCTTGCTGGCCTCCACTTGCTGGCCCGCCGCCTTCAGCATGCGCTCCAGGTGGGCGCTCATATCGTGCTCGCCAGCCACCAAGCAGGCCGGGCTCTCGGTCAGGCGAGCGGTGGCGCGCACTTCCTTGACACGGTCGGCCAAGGCTTTCTGCACTTTTTCCACCACCGGCTTGGCGCTTTCCTCCACCTGCTTTTGCGCTTCCTTGTCGGCCTCGTCTTCCAACGCGCCCAGGTCCAACGCGCCCTTGGCCACGGACTGCAACGCCTTGCCGTCGAATTCGAACAACGAACCCACCACCCACTCGTCGACGCGATCGGTCAGCAGCAGCACCTCGACGCCCTTCTTCTTGAACACTTCCAGGTGCGGGCTGTTCTTGGCCGCGGCCAGGGTGTCCGCGGTGATGTAGTAGATCTTGTCCTGACCTTCCTTCATCCGGCCGATGTAGTCGCCCAACGTCACCGTCGGCTCGACGCCTTCGGAAGTGGTGGAAACGAAGCGCAGCAGCTTGGCGATACGTTCCTTGTTGGCCATGTCCTCGCCGACGCCTTCTTTCAACACTTGGCCGAACTCTTGCCAGAACTCGGCGTACTTTTCCGGCTGATTGGCGGACAGGTCTTCCAGCAAGCCCAATACCTTCTTCACGCAGCCATTGCGGATGGCATCGATGTCCTTGCTTTCCTGCAGGATCTCGCGCGATACGTTCAGCGGCAGGTCGTTGCTGTCAATCACCCCGCGCACGAAACGCAGGTAGTGCGGCATCAGCTTCTCGGTGTCTTCCATGATGAAGACGCGGCGCACATAGAGCTTGACGCCCTGCTTGCGCTCGCGGTCGAACAGATCGAAGGGCGCGCGCGACGGGATGTAGAGCAGCTCGGTGTATTCCTGGCGGCCCTCGACGCGGGCGTGGCTCCAGGCCAGCGGGTCGGTGAAATCGTGGGCGACGTGTTTGTAGAACTCCTTGTACTGCTCTTCGCTGATCTCGCTCTTGCCGCGGGTCCACAGCGCGGAGGCGGAGTTCACCGCTTCCATTTCGTCGCTGACGATGACTTCGCCGTTTTCGCCGTAGCTATTGCCCTTTTTCATCTCGATCGGGATGGAGATGTGGTCGGAGTACTTGCGGACGATGCCTTTGAGCTTCCAGTCGTTCAGCAGCTCGTCCTCGCCCTCTTTCAGGTGCAGCACGATCTCGGTGCCGCGGCCGGCCTTCTCCACCTGTTCCAGCGTGTATTCGCCGGCGCCCTGGGATTCCCAGCGCGTGGCGGCGGCGTCGCCGGCGCGGCGGGTGGTCAGCGTGACCTTGTCCGCCACGATGAAGGCGGAGTAGAAGCCGACGCCGAACTGGCCGATCAGGTTGGCGTCTTTCTTGGCGTCGCCGGACAGTTGCTCGAAAAAGGCCTTGGTGCCGGACTTGGCGATGGTACCGATATTGGCGATGACTTCGTCGCGGCTCATGCCGATGCCGTTGTCGGCGATGGTCAGCGTGCGCGCCTCGGCGTCGTAGCCGATGGTGATCTTCAGCTCCGGCTCGTTCTCGAACAGCTCTGGCTTGGCCAGGCCTTCAAAACGCAGCTTGTCGGCGGCATCGGAGGCGTTGGAAATCAATTCACGCAGGAAAATTTCCTTGTTGGAGTACAAGGAGTGGATCATCAGCTGCAGCAGCTGCTTGACTTCGGTCTGAAAACCCAGGGTTTCTTTCAATGCGCTCATGGTGACTTGGTCGAAAGTTGGTCAACGATGCGCATCAGATAAGGGCTGTCCCGGGGTTTTCAATACCCCTGCCCGCAACCCAGGATCGTCGCCGCGCGGACATGAAAAAGCCCCGCGACGAAATCGCGGGGCGGTTTGGCTCAGGACTTGATGGACTCAGGCGCGCTTGTCTTCGCGCAAGGCCGGCGGTAGCGCGAACACGGTGCTCTCCTCCACGCCGGCCAGTTCGCTGACGCTGTCGGCGCCAAACGCCTTGATCTGGTCTATCACCGCCTGCACCAGCACTTCCGGCGCGCTGGCGCCGGCGGTGACGCCAACGCGCTGCTTGCCGGCGAACCACGCCTCCTCCAGCTGACCGGCGTTGTCCACCATATAGGCGTCCACGCCCTTGAGCGCGGCCACTTCGCGCAGGCGATTGGAGTTGGAGCTATTGGGCGAGCCCACCACCACCACGATGTCGCACTCGTCGGCCAACACCTTCACCGCGTCCTGGCGGTTTTGCGTGGCGTAGCAGATATCGTCCTTCTTCGGGCTGGAGATCTCGGGAAAGCGCGCCTTCAGTTCGGCGATGATGTCGCGGGTCTCGTCCACCGACAGCGTGGTCTGGCTGACATAGGACAGCGCCGCCGGATTGCGCACCCGCAGCTTGGCGACATCGGCCACGTTTTCCACCAGATACATATTGCCATCCACCTGGCCCATGGTGCCTTCCACCTCGGGATGGCCGGCATGGCCTATCATGATGATTTCCATGCCCGCCTTGTGCATGCGCTTGACTTCGACATGCACCTTGGTCACCAAGGGACAGGTGGCGTCGAATACCTGCAGGCCCAAAGCGGCGGCCTCCTCGCGCACCGACAGCGGCACGCCATGGGCGGAATACACCAGGGTGCTGCCGCTGGGCACGTCCTTCAGTTCTTCGATGAACACCGCGCCCTTGGCGCGCAGGTTCTCGACGACGAAGCGGTTATGCACCACTTCGTGGCGCACGTAGATCGGCGCGCCGTAGAGTTCGATCGCCCGCTCGACGATGGCGATGGCCCGGTCCACTCCGGCGCAGAAGCCGCGCGGATTGGCCAGCATGATGGTCTTCGTCATCACAAATCCTTGCTCAAGCCGCGGCGCTCAGGCGCGCGGCTTTCTGAAACTGTCCAGCACCATCAAGGCGGCTCCGACGCAGATGAAGGAGTCCGCCAGATTGAAAGCCGGGTACGACCAGCTGCTGTAGTAGTGCACCTGGATGAAATCGATCACATGGCCGTGGACGATGCGGTCTATCACATTGCCGAGCGCGCCGCCCATGATGAAGGCCGCGGCCAGGCTCATCAGCCCGCTGAAGCGGTTCTTGAAGATGTTCCAGCCCAGCCAGCCGGACACGGCGAACGCCAGGCCGGAAAACAGATACTTCTGCCAGCCACCGGCGTCGTGCAGGAAGCTGAACGCCGCGCCCGGATTGTACAACAAGGTAAATCCGAAAAAGCCGGGAATGACTTCCCGGACTTCGCCGTACTGGTAATTGCCGTTGAAATAGATCTTGGACAATTGATCCAGCAGCACGATCACCGCGGCCAGCGCAAACCACTTCGGCCATTGCCTAGCCTTGGGCATAGTCATTGCAGAATCCATCAGACCTTCCATTGCGCTTAAGCGAAGCGCCGCGCACTCTAGATATCAAAGCGCCGGAAGCGCGGAGCTTGCGCTCCACTGCCTCCGGCCCAGCCTCGTCAAGCGATGGCTAACGGCCCGCCAAACTTAGGCGAACTTGCGGAACTCGCCCTTGCCGTCGATGTTATCCACGCAACGACCGCACACCGCGCCATGGCCGGCATGACTGCCGATGTCGGCGCGGTAGTGCCAGCAGCGCTCGCACTTCTGCTGCGTGGACGACACCACGCTGACGCGAGTGTGTTCACCTTGCTTGACGCTGGCTTTAGAGACAATCAGCACGAACTTGAGTTCATCGCCCAGGCTGTGCAGCCACGGCAGCAAGACGTCGTCGGCTTCAATCTCGATTTCCGCCTGCAACGAGGAGCCCAGTTGCTCGGCGCTGCGCAGTTCTTCGATCTGCTTGTTCACTTGAGCGCGCAGTTCGCGGATGGCCTGCCACTTGGCGGCCAAGGCCGCTTCGCGTTCGGCGGCCTGGGCCGGGAATTCGTGCCAGATGTGATAGAGGGTCGATTCTTCCTCGCTGTCCACCAACACATTCCACGCCTCGTCGGCGGTGAAGCACAGGATGGGCGCCACCATCAGCAGCAGGCTGCGGGTGATATGGTACAGCGCGGTCTGCGCGCTGCGGCGCGCGTGGCTGTCGGCCTTGGTGGTGTACAGCCGGTCCTTGATCACGTCCAGGTAGAAAGCGCCCAGGTCCTCGGAGCAATAGCCCACCACTTCCTGCACCACGTGATGGAAGGCATAACGCGAGTACAACTCGCCCACCACCTTTTCCTGCACTTCGCGCGCGCGCAGCAGCGCGTACTGGTCCAGTTCCACCATATTGGCCAAGGGCACGGTGTGTTCCAGCGGATCGAAGTCCGACAGATTGGACAGCAGGAAGCGGATGGTATTACGCAAGCGGCGATAGCTTTCCGTCGTGCGCTTCAGGATTTCCTGCGACAGCGACATATCGCCGGAGTAGTCGGCGCTGGCCACCCACAGGCGCAGGATGTCGGCGCCCAGGGTGCCGCAGATCTCTTCCGGCGCAATGCCGTTGCCGCGCGACTTGGACATCTTGTAGCCCTTGTCGTCCACGGTGAAACCGTGGGTCAGCAACTGCTTGTACGGCGCGCGGCCTATGGTGGCGCAACCGGTTTTCAGCGAGGACTGGAACCAGCCGCGGTGCTGGTCCGAGCCCTCCAGGTACAGGTCCGCCGGCCAGGCCAGTTCGGCGCGCTGCTTGAGCACGGCGAAATGGGTGGAGCCGGAGTCGAACCACACATCCAGAGTATCGGACAGCTTGCGGTAGTGCTCGGCCTCCTCGCCCAACAACTCCTTGGCATCCAGGCTGAACCAGGCTTCGATGCCCTGCTGCTCGATGCGCAGCGCCACTTCTTCCAGCAATTGCGCCGAGCGCGGATGCAATTCCCCGCTGTCCTTGTGGATGAAGAAGGTCATCGGCACGCCCCAATTACGCTGGCGCGACACGCACCAGTCCGGGCTGTTCTTGATCATCGCGTCCAGACGCGCGCGACCCCAAGCCGGGAAGAACTCGGTGGCATCCACCGCGCGTTGGCTGATGGAGCGCAGGGTCTCGCCGCCGTGGCCGGGCTTGTCCATGCCGATGAACCACTGCGGCGTGGCGCGGAAAATGATGGGGGTCTTGTGGCGCCAGCAATGCGGGTAGCTGTGCTCCAGCTTGGCCTTGTGCACCAGCGCGCCGTGCTCTTCCAGCGTTTCGATGATGCGCGGATTGGCGTCCCAGACCAGCAGGCCGGCGAACAGCTCGGTGCCGGACTTGTAGCAGCCGTTGTCGGCCACCGGGTTGGCCACCGGCAACTTGTAATGCAGGCCGGCCTGGAAGTCTTCCAGGCCATGCGCCGGCGCGGTGTGCACCAGGCCGGTACCCGCGTCGGTGGTGACGTGATCGCCCAGGATCACCGGCACCTGACGCGCGTAGAACGGGTGTTGCAGCTGCAACAACTCCAGCGCCCGGCCCTTGGCCTCGCCCAATACTTGGCAAGATTCAACGCCATAGCGTTTCATCGCCGCCTCGGCCAGGTCCTTGGCCAGGACCAGCTTGCCCTTGGGGGTATCCAGCAATTGATAAACCAGTTCCGCGCCGACGGCGACGGCCTGGTTGGCCGGCAAGGTCCACGGCGTGGTGGTCCAGATCACCGCCATCGCGCCGGAGGCGTCCGCGCCGAAGATTTCACCCGCCTTGGCCGTGTCCACCAGCTTGAAACCGACGTCGATCGCCGGCGACACCTTGTCTTCGTATTCGACTTCGGCCTCGGCCAGCGAGGAGCCGCACTCAATGCACCAGTGCACCGGCTTCTCGCCCTTGCTCAGATAGCCGTTCTCGAAGATCTTGCCGAGGGTGCGCACGATGTCGGCCTCGGTCTTGAAATCCATGGTCAGATAGGGATTGTCCCAATCGCCCAACACGCCCAGGCGGATGAAGCCCTTCTTCTGACGCGCCACTTGCTCTTTCGCGTATTCGCGGCACAGTTCGCGGAATTTGGCGGCGGGAATATCCTTGCCGTGCAGCTTCTCCACCATCAGTTCGATCGGCAGACCGTGACAGTCCCAGCCCGGCACATAGGGCGCGTCGAAACCCGCCAGCGTCTTGGAGCGGACAATGATGTCCTTCAGCACCTTGTTGACCGCGTGGCCCAGGTGGATATCGTTGTTGGCGTACGGCGGGCCATCGTGCAGGATGAATTTGGGTCGGCCGGCGGAGAGCTTGCGCAGCTTTTCATAGCGCTTCTCCTCTTGCCAGCGCTTGACCCAGGCCGGTTCGCGTTTGGCCAGATCCCCGCGCATGGCGAAGGGGGTATCCAGCAGGTTTACGGTTTTACGATAATCGATGCTCATGCCTGCTCTCGCTGCAAACTTGTCAAATAGGTCTTGGCGCTGGCCGCGTCTTTTTCGATCTGAGCGATCAGCGCCGATAAATCATCATACCGCGCCTCATCGCGCAGTTTCTTCAAGAATCGCACCGTCAGCCGCTGGCCGTAGAGATCGCCAGCGAAATCGAACAGGTGCACTTCCAGCTTGTAGTCCGGCGTGTCGCTGACCGTCGGGTTCAGCCCCAGGCTGGCCACGCCCCCCAGCACGCCATCGGCGGTTTCCGCCTGCACCACGAACACGCCTTGCAGCGCCGGCCGCAGATGCGGCAAATGGATGTTGGCGGTGGGGAAGCCTATGGTACGCCCCAGTTTCTTGCCATGCACCACACGGCCGGAAATCTGGTACTCACGGCCCAGCAAGTGTTCCGCGCCCCCCAGGTCGCCGGCGGCCAGCCGTTCGCGCACCAGGGTGCTGGATGCCCGCTCGCCCATGGCCAGCACCGTGGGCATCGCCTCGGTAACGAAGTGGCTACAGGAGCTCAGCATTTCGAAATTGCCCTGACGCTTGGCGCCGAACTGGAAATCGTCGCCAATCAGCAAATACTTGGTCTGCAAACCCCGCACCAGCACTTTGTCGATGAAGTCCGGCGCCGACATGCCGGCGAAGCCGCGATTGAAGCGGTAGACAAACACATAGTCGACCAAGCCCAGCCGCTGCAGAAACGCCAACTTGTCGCGCAGCGTGGACAAGCGCCCAGGAGGATTATCTCGCGTGAAGAATTCGCGTGGGTGCGGCTCGAAGGTCAACAGGGCCGTCGGCAAGCCGCGCGCATCGGCCTCCAGCCGCAGCCGTTGCAGCATTTTCTGATGGCCAAGATGCACGCCGTCAAAATTACCGATGGTCAAGGCGCAGGCTGACAGCCGGTAACGCTGCGGATCTCCAAAGAATACCTGCATGTGCTGGTCTTATTGCGTCCTGAAAACCTTCGATTGTATCTGCCCGCCATGGAAAGCGTCCAGACATGGAACACAATTGGACTCCAGCGGCGGGCCAATGCTTTTCCGCCATGCAGCAAAATAAAAAGCCCCGCTATTAGCGGGGCTTTTCAAACCGATTGTTTGAGTAAGATTACTTCTTCTCAACCAGCGATTCTTTAACCGCGTCGATGGTCAGCTCAACGCGACGATCAGACTCGATGCATTCCTTGATAGCCAGGTTCTGCTTGGAACCTTTCTTCTGGAATTTCGGGAATTTGGCCTTGCACTCGGCGGTCATCTTGGCTTCAGCGGAGCCACGACCAACGGAGGACACTTTGTCGGCCGGAACGCCAGCGGCTACGAAGTAGTTCTTAACCGCGTCAGCGCGTTCTTGCGACAGACGGTTGTTGTAGGCAGCGGAGCCCATGAAGTCGGTGTAGCCAGCAACTTCAACAGACTTCAGGTAGCCTTTGCCAGCGTTGGCTTTCAGCTTTTCAACCAGCGGGTCCAGTTCGTTCTTGGCATCGCCGCGCAGCTTGGCTTTGTCGAAGTCGAACAGTACTTTAGCGGACAGGGTGACTTTTTCTTTTTCGGAAACCAGCACCGGCTTCGGAGCTTCGGCTACCGGCTTGGCAGCTTCGCGATCGCCACATTCAACCAGGCCGTCCTTGGCCTTGTCGAAGAAGTTGGTTCTCCAGCACTCGCCGTAGTTGTTGCGAGTCACGGATTCGGTGGACTGGTCAACGGCATAGCCAGGTTTAGCAGCAAAAGCGCTAGCGGAAACCAACAGAGCAGCAACCAGGGCGCTCAGTTTCAGCTGTTTAGTCATGTTATTCCCTCTTTAATCTATAAAATGGGTAGCAATGCGGGCTGACGCAAAGACCACACGAACAATTTTACTGCAAACAACAGGGTGATCTGCAAACTGTGTTTATGCAGTTAACCCGCACTATAGAAACGCTGCAACCCCATGTCAACTTGAGGCGCCACAGATTGCGAGCAATCCGTTGCAAAAAAACATCAAAAAAAGCGTTTCTGCACGGCCTTTGTCTCGCATAAGCGACACATTACGCCTATGTGACGCGCCTACGAAACAGTGGCAGCGGATTCAGCACGGTGGCCTGATAGTTTTCGCTAAAAGTATTAAAACCATCCAACGAAGATTCCAGCGTCTTGCCTTCCTTGATGGCAAAAGCATCAAATCCGACTTGCGCCATGGAGTGCAGCAGGTCTTGCCAGACATCTCCGATCGCCCGCAGTTCCCCGCGATAAGCGTAACGTTCACGCAGCAGCCGGGCATGACTGTAGCCGCGGCCGTCGGTGAAAGCCGGAAAATCGACGGCGATCAGCTCCAGCTCTGGCAAATCGGCCAGTAGCCGCGCCGGATCATCGTCCGGACTCAGCCAAACGCCAACCCGCGCCGCATGGCTGCGCCAGAACGCGCGGCGCTCCAGCCAGTCCGCCAGCGGCACGATCACATTGCCGCCCGCGGCGGTTTCTGGCAACTGGCCGTTTTCATCCTGGCGCAGCAAATTCCAGTCATCCGGGCGCAACTGCCCTTGTTTAATGATGCTTGGCATACACCCGCTCCTTGAAAGGGTCAAGGCCGATGCGGCGCACGGTTTCGATAAAACGCTCGCCCGCTCCGCGCTGTTCTAGGTAAACACCCATGATGGTGGTGAAGGCCTTGGGCACATCGACCTGGGCAAAGGACGGGCCTATCACCTTGCCTATGCTGGTGGCCGAGCCCTGGCTGCCGCCGAGGGTGATCTGGTACCACTCCTCGCCATTCTTGTCGACGCCGAGAATGCCGATATTGCCGATGTGGTGATGGCCACAGGCGTTCATGCAGCCGGAGAAGTTGCAGTCGATATCGCCCAGGTCGTACAGGTAGTCCATATCCTCGAAAGTGCGTTGAATCGCTTCCGCCACCGGAATCGAACGCGCATTGGCCAAGGAGCAGAAATCGCCGCCGGGGCAGCAGATGATATCGGTCAACAAGCCGATATTGGGCGTGGCGAAGCCGTGCTGCCGCGCCAACTGCCACACCGCGTGCAAATCCCGCTCCGGCACGTCCGGCAACACCAGGTTCTGCTCGTGAGCAACGCGCAGTTCGCCAAAGCCGAAGCGGTCCGCCAACTCGGCCGCAGCATCCATCTGCTCCGCGCTGATGTCGCCCGGCGGCACCCCGGTGCGTTTCAGCGACAACACCACCGAGCGATAGCCCTGCCGCTTGTGCGCGCGGGTATTGCGCTCCGCCCAGCGGGAGAAGGCCTTGTCCTGCGCCAGCAAGGCAGCGAATTCGGAAGACGCGCTTAGCGCCTGATAGGGCGGATCGGTGAAGAAGCTGGCGTAATGGGCGACATCCTCGTCGCGCAAGGTGGCCGGACCGCCCTTGATATGCAGCCATTCGTCCTCGACCTTGGCGGCGAAGCCTTCCACCGTCATCGCCTTGACCAGGATTTTGATGCGCGCCTTGTATTTGTTGTCGCGGCGGCCAAAGCGGTTATACACCCGCAGCACCGCGTCCAGATAGGTCAGCAGATGCGGAGTGGGCAGGAATTCCTTGACCACGTCGCCAACGATGGGGGTGCGCCCAAGACCGCCGCCCACCATCACCCTGAAGCCGACTTCGCCGGCTTCGCTGCGCACCACATGCAGACCGATATCGTGCACCCGGGTGGCCGCGCGGTCTTCCACGCTGCCGGATACCGCGATCTTGAATTTGCGCGGCAGGAAGGCGAATTCCGGATGCAGCGTGCTCCATTGACGGATGATTTCGCACCAGGGCCGCGGATCCAACAGCTCGTCGCCGGCCACGCCGGCGAAGGCGTCGGTGGTGGTATTGCGCACGCAGTTGCCCGAGGTCTGGATCGCATGCATTTCCACCGTGGACAGTTCTTCCAGGATATCCGGCACCCTGGCCAGTTCCGGCCAGTTGAACTGGATGTTCTGACGGGTGGTGAAATGACCGTAGCCTTTGTCGTAGCGGCGGGCGATGTCTGCGAGCTTGCGCAACTGGCCGCTGCGCAGATGGCCGTAGGGAATGGCGACGCGCAGCATCGGCGCATGTCGCTGCACATAGAGGCCGTTCATCAGCCGCAACGGGCGAAACTCGTCCTCGCTCAATTCGCCGGCCAGGTAGCGCCGGGTCTGATCACGGAATTGGGCCACGCGCTCGCGCACGATGCGGTGGTCGACTTCATCATATTGATACATGGGCTCTTCCAGACGGCGCTATGCCGGGCGTTTCAAGGGGCTGGCCTGGTGCAGGCCGCACTCTTTGGATTCAGGGTTTTCCCACCACCAGCGCCCGGCGCGGACATCCTCGCCCACCGAGATCGCCCGAGTACAGGGCGCGCAGCCAATGGAGGGATAGTGACGGTCGTGCAGAGCGTTGTAAGGCACCTCTTGCGCGCGCAGGTAGTCCCAGACATCGCGCTCGCTCCAGTCCAGCAGCGGGCTGAACTTCTGCAGGCCATTGTCGGCGTCGTAGGCGCTGACCTGCAGGTCCTGACGCGTCGGTGATTGCTCGCGCCGCAGGCCGGTGATCCAGGCCGAGCGCCCGGCCAGCGCGCGCCTCAGCGGCTCCAGCTTGCGCACCTGGCAACAGGACTTGCGCTGATCGACGCTTTGATAGAAACCGTTGATGCCATGCAGCTTGACGTAGTGCTCGACCGCGGCGGCCTGCGGGAAATACACCGTCACCGGGTGGCTGGGATAGCGCTCTTCCACCCGCTGCATCAAGTCGTAGGTTTCCGCCGGCAGGCGGCCGGTATCCAGGCTGAAGGCGGCGATAGGCAGGCCCAGCCGCACGATCAGATCCGTCAGCACCATGTCTTCGGCGCCATAGCTATTGGCCAGCACCACGTCCGGGTGCTCGGCGGCGATCGCGCGCAGACAGGCGGCGGCCGCGTCGAGTTTTGCTTCCAGGCTCATCAAAAGCTCCAGGCAGGAAATTTCACGACAATCCTACCCAAGCCGCTTATAAACCTAAAAGAATATTGTGTTAGTATTTAATTACTACAGGTTTTAAGAGGATGGCGTCGCATGAAGCTGCAACAACTGCGTTACTTGGTCGAAGTGGCCAAGCAAGGGCTGAACGTATCGGAGGCCGCGGAAAAACTGCACACCTCGCAGCCGGGCATTTCCAAGCAGATCCGCCTGCTGGAGGACGAACTGGGCATTCAGGTCTTCATCCGCAACGGCAAGCGGGTGGTTTCGGTGTCCGAGCCGGGCAAGGAGGTCTTGCGCATTTCCGAGCGCATTCTGCGCGAGGCGCAGAACCTGAAGCGGGTGGGCGACGAATTCTCCAAGGAGGCGGAAGGCGCGCTGACCATCGCCACCACCCACACCCAGGCGCGCTATGCGCTGCCGCCAGCCATCGCCGAGTTCGTTCGACGTTACCCCAAGGTGAGGCTGTCGATCAAGCAGGGCAGTCCCACTCAGATCTGCGAAATGGTGGTGTCCGGCGAAGCCGACCTCGCCATCGCCACCGAAGGCATCGCCTTGTACAAGGAATTGGCGATGCTGCCCTGCTATGAATGGAACCGTTCCATCGTGGTGCCGGAAGGACACGAGCTGACAAAGCTGGATCACCCTCTGACACTGGCGGACATCGCCCGCTACCCCATCGTCACTTACGACTTCGCCTTCGCCGGCCGCTCCAAGATCAACAAGGCCTTCGCCGACCAAGGCCTGGCGCCCAATGTGGTGCTGACCGCGATCGACACCGACGTGATCAAGACCTATGTCAGCCTGGGCCTGGGCATAGGCATCATCGCCAGCATGGCTTACGAGCCGGAGCGCGATCTCAATCTGCAGTTGCTGGACGCCGGCCAGCTGTTCGAGCCGTCCACCACCAAGATAGGCATCCGCAAGGACGCCTATCTACGCGGTTTCGCCTACACCTTCATCGAGTTGTTCGCGCCGCATCTGCACCGACGCGAAGTCGAGGCCGCGCTGCTGGCGCGAGATCCGGACAGCGAGGATTGAGGCTGGACCAGTCAAGCAAAACAAAACGCCCCGCTAGCGGGGCGTTTTTGTATGCGACAGCGTCGGATCAGAGCGTCAGCCCGCCGGTTACTTCAATGGCGGCGCCATTGATGTAGCTGGCCTCGTCGGATGCCAGGAAGGCGTAGACATTGGCGATCTCGGTCGGGTCGGCCATGCGTCGCATCGGCACCTTGTCTTCCATCGCCTGGATCACCTTTTCCGGCATCGACTGCAGGATGGGAGTGGCGACGAAGCCCGGGCACACCGCATTGGCGCGGATGCCCTTCTTGCCCAGTTCCTTGGCCCAGGTCTTGACGAAACCGATCACGCCGAACTTGGATGCGGCGTAGTTGGTCTGGCCGAAGTTGCCGTAGACGCCCACCACCGAGGACGCGTTCAGGATCACGCCGCCGCCCTGCTCCACCATGGTGTCGATCACCGCACGGGCACAGTTGTAGACGCCTTTCAGATTGATGTCGATCACCTTGTCGAACTGGTCCTCGGTCATCTTCATCAGCTGCGCATCCATGACGATGCCGGCATTGTTGACCAGCACGTCGATGCGGCCGCGGCGGTTTTTCAGGTCGGCCACCATTTCGGCGATCTGGCCCTTGTTGGTCACGTCCACCTTGTAGCCGATGGCCTCGCCGCCGGCTTGCTGCAGTTCATCGACCACCGCGTTGACGGCATCCAGATTGAGGTCGCAAACGGCGACGACCGCGCCTTCCTTCACGAATTTCTCGGCGGTCGCCTTGCCGATGCCGCTGGCGGCGCCGGTGATGATGGAGACTTTACCTTTCAAGCGCATGGATTTTCCTTACTGACTTTGTAGATAACAGGCAATCCGCCCAGAGGCCGGACCCAACAACTCCACCATCGACCATCTACGGCCAAACACCTGTTTTTATTGAATATTTTTCTTATTGAAAAATAAAAGCGGGAGTTTGTGCGCCGCAGCCATTGCAGCGCACAAGACGCACTGCAATATAGCGCACTCACTCCCGCCGGTAAAGCAACTGCTCTACAGGTCAGTTACCACTTGTAACTGCCCTGGCGCGTAGGCTTATTCCAGGCCCTTGCTGGCCAGATAGTCTTCGTAGTTGCCGGTGTAGTAGTCGTAACCGCCCTTGCCGTCCAGTTCCAGCACATGGGTCGCCAGCGAGCTGACGAACTGCCGGTCATGGGAGACGAAGATCAAGGTGCCCTTGTACTTTTCCAAGGCCATGTTCAGGGATTCGATCGACTCCATGTCCATATGGTTGGTCGGCTCGTCCATGATCATCACATTCGGCTTTTGCAGGATCAGCTTGCCGTACAGCATGCGGCCCTTCTCGCCGCCGGACAGCACCCGCACCGGCTTGCCCACTTCGTCGCCGCCAAACAGCAGACGGCCCAGCGTGCCGCGGATCACCTGCTCGTCATCGCCTTCCTGACCCCATTCGCGCATCCATTCGGTCAGCGTCATATCGCTGTCGAAATCCGCTTCGTGGTCCTGGGCGAAATAGCCGACTTGAGCTTTCTCCGCCCACTTGATCGAACCGCGGTCCGCGCTCAGGCCTTCGGCGAACGGCGCGTTGAATGCGCCGGCCAGCAGCTTGACCAGCGAGGTCTTGCCCGCGCCGTTGGGGCCGATGACGGCCAGGCGGGCGCCGGCTTCCAGAATCAGGCTCAGGTCCTTGAACAGCACCTTGCTGTCGTAAGCCTTGTTGAGGTGATCCACCTCCACCGCCTGACGGTGCAGCTTGAACTTGTCGTCCATTTCAAAGCGGATGAACGGGTTCTGACGGCTGGACGGCTTCACTTCCACCATTTCGGACTTCAGCTTGTCCACCTGCTTCAGTCGGCTGGTCGCCTGGCGCGCCTTGGACTTGTTGGCGGAGAAGCGGGCCACGAACTCCTGCAGTTCCTGAATACGCTCCTTGGCCTTGCTGTTGGACGACAGCTGACGCTCCCTTGCCTGAGCCGACGCGATCATGTAGTCGTCGTAGTTGCCCGGGTAGATGCGGATGGTGTTGTAGTCCAAGTCCGCCATATGGGTGCACACCGAATTCAGGAAGTGACGGTCGTGCGAAATGATGATCATGGTGGAGTTGCGCTCGTTGAGCACGTGTTCCAGCCAGCGGATGGTGTTGATGTCCAGGTTGTTGGTCGGTTCGTCCAGCAACAGGATGTCAGGATTGGAGAACAGCGCCTGCGCCAGCAGCACGCGCAGCTTCCAGCCCGGCGCCACTTCGCTCATCGGGCCGGCGTGCTGTTCCACCGGAATGCCCACGCCCATCAGCAGTTCGCCGGCGCGCGCTTCCGCGGTGTAGCCGTCATACTCGGCGAACTTGGCTTCCAGTTCGGCCGCGTGCATATAATCGTCTTCGCTGGCCTCCGGATTGGCGTAGATGGCGTCGCGTTCGCTCATCGCCGCCCACATCTCGGTATGGCCCATCATCACCACGTCGATGACGCGCTGATCTTCATAGGCGAACTGATCCTGGCGCAGCTTACCCAGGCGCAAGCCGTTTTCAATGGCCACCTCGCCGCTGGTCTGCTCCAGGTCGCCACCCAGAATCTTCATAAAAGTGGATTTGCCGGAACCGTTGGCGCCGATCAGGCCATAACGGTTGCCTTCGCCAAATTTGACGGAAACCTTTTCGAACAAAGGTTTGACGCCAAACTGCATGGTAATGTTGCTTGTGGTAATCACGCTTAGGGATCCTTCAGCCAGATAGCCGTAAGTATCGGAAAAACGTGGGATTCTAGCACAGTGCGGCCATTTTCCCGAGCCATCCGTCAAGGAATCGCCGAGCACCTTTTGCCAGCTTCTCGAATTCCGCTACAATCGTGAATCTTGTTTTCTATTCCCTGAGATAGGCTGAACTATGCTTACCGGTAGCTTGGTCGCCCTGGTCACCCCGATGTCGGAAGACGGCACGGTCGACTACGAGGCACTGCGACGACTCGTCGATTTCCATATTGACAATGGCACCGACGGCATTGTCGCGGTTGGCACCACCGGCGAATCCGCCACCCTGGGCGTGAACGAGCACATCGCCGTGGTCAAGGCCGTCGTCGATTATGCGGCGGGCCGGGTCAAGGTCGTCGCCGGCGCCGGCGGCAACTCCACCGCCGAAGCGATCGAACTGAGCCAGCTCTCCCAGGAGGTCGGTGCCGACTACGTGCTGTCGGTCGTACCTTATTACAACAAGCCGACCCAGGAAGGCCTGTACCAGCATTTCAAGGCGATCGCCGACGCCAGCAAGCTGCCGGTCATCCTTTATAATGTGCCTGGCCGCACCGTGGCCGACATGAGCAATGACACCGCGCTGCGCCTGGCAGAACACCCGAACATCGTGGGCCTGAAAGACGCCACCGGCGACATCGGTCGCGCCTGCGATCTGTTCATGCGCGCCCCAGCGGGCTTCACGCTCTATTCCGGCGACGACGCCACCGGCATGGCTTTCATGCTCTGCGGCGGTCACGGCGTGATCTCGGTCACCGCCAATATCGCCCCCAAGCTGATGAACGAGCTTTGCAAGGCCGCCACCAGCGGCAACGCGAAGCTGGCGCGCGAGATCAACGACAAACTACAAGGCCTGCACAAGCACCTGTTTATTGAACCCAACCCGATTCCGGCGAAGTGGGCGCTGATGCGGATGAAGCGGATCCCCGCCGGCATCCGCCTGCCGCTGACCCCGCTGTCCGCTGGCGCTCAAGCCGCAGTGGAAGCGGCCATGAAACAAGCTGAAGTCCTTTGAAACCATCCCCTGCTGAAATGATGGGAGACCGCATGAAACGAACCGCGCCCGCCGCGATTCTGCTGGCAACCGGCATCCTCGCCGGCTGCAGCTCGCAACAGCCGCTGACCAAGAAGCTGGACTACCAGTCCGACAAGCCCAAGACCGTCAACACCCTGGAAGTGCCGCCGGACCTGACCGCGCCGCAAGTCCAGAACAAGTACACCATCCCCGGCGCGGCCAGCGCCGCCGCCGCGGCGCAGGACACCAATGCCGGCACCCAGGCGCAACAACCAGCGGCCGGCAGTTCGGTCGCGCTGAACAAGCTGGACAATATCAAGATGGAGCGCGCCGGCACCCAGCGTTGGCTGGTGGTGTCGGGCAAGAGCCCGGAACAACTGTGGCCGGCGCTGAAAGCCTTCTGGCAGGACAACGGCTTCGTGATCAAGAGCGAAGACCCGGCCGTGGGCGTGATGGAAACCGACTGGGCGGAAAACCGCGCCAAGCTGCCTAACGACGGCCTGCGCAAGCTGCTGGAAACCGTCGGCCTCGGCAGCGTCTACTCCACCGGCGAGCGCGACAAGTTCCGCATCCGCCTGGAAAAGACCGCCAATGGCACCGAAGTCTACTTCTCCCACCGCGGCATGGAAGAAGTCTATGCCGACTCCACCAAGACCAACACCATCTGGCAGCCACGCGCCACCGACCCGGGCCTGGAGGCCGAGTTGCTGGGCCGCTTCATGATGAATCTGGGCATGGCGGAAGATAAAGCACGCGAACAAGTCAAACAGACGCTGAGCGCTCCGGCCAAGCCGCAAACCCCCATCGTCGACGGCCAGCTGGTGCTCAGCGACGAGTTCGACCGCGCTTGGCGCCGCGTCGGCCTGGCGCTGGATCGCGTCGGCCTGGTGGTCAGCGACCGCGATCGCTCCCAGGGTGTCTACTTCGTCAAGCCGGCCAAGAGCGAAACCGACAAGAACGAGTCCGGCGGCTTCTGGTCCAGCCTCGCCTTCTGGAAGAGCGACGACGGCAAGTCCGCCAAGCCCACCGAACAGGAATACCGTGTGCAGATCAAGGAAAACGCGCCCGGCTCCACCACGGTGTCCATCCAGGACAAGCAAGGCAAGCCGCTGTCGGATGCGTTCAGCAAGGCCGCGCTGTCCAAACTGCAAACCGAGTTGCAATAAGCGCGGATTAGCGCGCGATAAAAAAGCCCGCTATTGCGGGCTTTTTTTGCGCCTTCTATTTACTTAAACGCCGACGGGAACAAGCAGCCCATCGTCAAGCAAAATGTAACGCTTTGTAGCAAACAGACAATAGTGTTGTTTTCATGTTGCAACACACTATTTTCTATTTGCTACAGACACAAAAAAACCGGCCATAGCCGGTTTTTTTGTCGCTGGCCAAGAATTACTTGGCAGCGGAAGCCTCAGCAGCCGGAGCGGAAGCAGCAGCCGGAGCGGAAGCTTCAGCAGCCGGAGCGGATGCCGGAGCAGCAGCCGGAGCGGATGCTTCAACAGCAGGAGCGGAAGCTTCAGCCGGAGCTTCAGCTTTCTTACCGCAAGCGGACAGGGCTACAGCCAGCAGGGCAGCAACGAGGAGCGACTGTTTCATTTTTTCATTACCTTTGAGGATAAGTTGAACAAGACGTCAGTTATCGCACGGTCTTCGAAATAAGCCGGGCGACTGAAAATCCATCAGTGCGCAAATTGTATCACGAATAAAAAGGCTGTATAGGGGGCAAAATTCCAAAAAAACACCTTTGCCCATAATCCTCTTCCGCAAAGCAGCATAGCCACAAAAACGGGCGTTTACCCCCGTCCTTGAGGCCAGAATTTGTCGATATCACTTGCGCATCCGAACAATTTCTGTGGCTATTTTGCTACATTCATCGCGAGATGCCAATAGCCTGCCAGGTATCCCTCGTATAAACATTCCCGCATGCCGACGCTAAGCGCGACTCCATCGATGCTTCTGGCATTGGCAAACCCGCGCCAGGCCGCCGCATCCGCTGCCACCGTGTCCAGTTTCTCGCCATTGCAATAGAAATCTTCGCCGCAGAACAGAATCTGGCTCTTGCGGTCCAGCACCAAACCCTGCTCCACCGCCGCCTGCTCGAATTCGTCTTCGTCCAGTTCGTCCTCGGGAGCGTCGTAAAAAACATGCGCCTTGGGTTCGGTCAGGTAATGCCCAAGGAAATCACCCACCGTCGCGCGGTCCCAGCGCACCTGTTCCAGCAGGCGGCTGACCTGATCGATCATGTCATCGCCGATGCGGGCAGGATCCTGCTGCAGTCGCAGGCCAGGATCGGCGTACACGCCGTCCACGCAAAGCCGGTCCTGCAGATGCACCAGGAATTGCGTCGCCAGCTCTTGCGCCGGCGGCGCGCGGAAACCGATCGAATAGGTCATGCCCGGATCCAGCGCCACGCCGTGGTGAGCGCACTTGGGCGGCAAGTAGAGCATGTCGCCGTGTTCCAGCACGAACTCCTGCTCGCAGCGGAAGTCCTTCAGCACCCGGATCGGCGCGTCTTCGATGAAATCATCGTCATGCTGGGTGGAGATCTGCCAGCGCTTGCGACCGCCCACCTGCAGCAGGAACACATCGTAGGCATCGAAGTGCGGGCCGACGGTACCACCCGGCGGCGCGTAGCTGATCATCAAATCATCCAGCCGCGCATAAGGAATGAAGTTGAAGCGCCACAGGATCTCGTCGATATGCGGCAAGTGCTGATTGACACCCTGCACCAGCAGGGTCCAATCCGTTTCCGGCAGACGGCGGAAACGCGCCGGACGGAATGGGCCACGCTCCAGGCTCCAGCGGCCGTTGCGGTATTCGATCAGGCGCGATTCGGCGTCTTCGCGGGTCGCCAGTTGCGACAACACGGAAAAGTCCGCCAGCGGACCGACATCGGTCAGCGCGCCACGTATCAGCAGCGGCTTCTTGTGCCAGTACTCGGCAAGGAATTGTTCGGGCGACATGCCGCCCAGCAATGTTGTTGTGTTCATGGCAGTTTCACGGGCTGAAACGCCCGGCAATGGTTTACAATATGGGATGCGCGCGATAGCGGCGCAGCTGAAACGCTTTAGATGGCTGCCCCGCGCCGCCATCCGCTTTATTTACCTTCCTTCACGGATCCGCACTCATGCAAATCTCCAAAAACACCGTCGTTACCCTCCACTACGAGATGTTCGACGCTGACAACAACCTCCTCGACAAGACCGAAGAGCCGATCAGCTATCTGCACGGTGGCTACGACGGCATCTTCCCGCTGGTGGAAGAAGCGTTGGAAGGCAAGGCCGTTGGCGACTCCATCGATGTCAAGATGACGCCTGACGATGCTTTCGGCGACCCGGAAGAAGAACTGATCCGCGTGGAAGATCTGGACGTATTCCCGGCAGACGTCGAAGTCGGCATGATGTTCGAAGCCGATGATCCGGAAACCGGCGATGTGCTGCTGTTCCGCGTCACCGATATCGCCGACGGCAAAGCCGTGGTCGACGCCAACCACCCGCTGGCCGGCCAGAGCATTCGCTTCGCCGCCAAGGTGGTGGAAGTCCGCGCCGCCAGCGCCGACGAAGTCAGCCATGGCCACGCCCACGGCGAACACGGCCACCATCATTGATCAGGCCGCAGGCATAACCGGCATGGCGTCATTGTAATGCTTTTGCCGGCGCGCCGGCCCGATTTCGACAAAGGCGGCCCATGGCCGCCTTTGTCTTGATACCCCCCCGCGCTCGCCTCAGACCTGACGCAAACGCCGCCAGCGCCAGCACCCCGCCGCCAGCACCAGCGCACAAAGCGCCAACCTCAGCGCATATTCCTCATGACTGCCAGACTTGTACAACAGCCATAGCAACTGCCCGGCCAGCGGCGCCAACAGCGCCATCTGCACGCGCGCGCTCAACTCCTCCGGCCAGCCCCGTGGCCAGACCCAAACGCAGGCGGCGTACATCGCGGCCCAGCCCAGCAAGGCGCCCACCGTCACATCCAATGGCCAATGCACGCCTATCGCCAAGCGCGACAGCATCACCAAGATCACCACCGTCGTCAGCACCACGCCCCGGCGCAGCATGCCGGAATAGTAAAGAAAGCTCGCCAGCGTCGCCGACGCCATCGCGTGGCCGGACGGGAAGGAACCATTGCCGGGCAGATCATCCAGCAATTGCACCGAGCCCGGCGGCAGCACCAGCGGCGGCCGCGGCTCGGCAAAGCCAGCCTTGAGCACGATGGCCAGAAACACGCCCATGCCACAGCCGGCCAGCAAGGCCGGCAGCTTGTCCGGCCGCCGCCAGCTCAAGGCCAGCAGCAGGGCCAGCACCGTGGGCCAGTCTCCCAATACGCTCAACAGGCGCCAGAACGCGCCGGGCGCGACGCGGCCGGCCTCGTGCAAGATCAGGAACAACTCGCGATTGCAATCCGGCGATATCGCCAGCAGAAACGCCAGCGGCGATAACAACAACGCCGGCCACAGCCGGCGCAGACAGGACAACTTAAACCACATCAGTCAGCTTTCATCATTGCAAGGGTGATTCGGTCCAGACCCGCCAGATCGACAATGGTTTCCACCTGCTGCAAGCCGGCGGCGGCGAACAGGCCACGTACCGCCGGCCCCTGGTCGTAGCCGTGTTCGACCATCAACCAGCCGCCCGGCAGCAAGCGCCTAGGCGCGCCGGCGGCGATCTCGCGCAGGCAGGCCAGCCCGTCGGCCTCGTCGGTCAGCGCCATTCGCGGCTCGAAGCGCACATCCCCCTGCCCCAGATGTTCGTCATCCGAGCGGATATAGGGCGGATTGGACACAATGAGATCGAAGACCGCGTCCGCGGGCAGCGCTTGGTACCAGCTGCCCTGATGAAACTCGACCTGCGCCCCCAGGCGTTCGGCGTTGCCGCGCGCGATGGTCAGCGCCTCCGGCGACAAATCCACTGCGCGGACTCGCCACTCCGGCGCTTCCAGCGCCAGCGTCGTCGCGATGGCGCCGCTGCCGGTGCCCAGGTCGACAACGCGGGCGGCACGGCCGCCAAACCGCTGCAGCGCCGCTTCGATCAAGTGCTCGGTTTCCGGACGCGGAATCAATACCTGCGGCCCCACGGTGAAGTCGCGACCGTAAAATTCGCGCCGGCCGATCAGATAGGCCACCGGCTCGCCGGCGGCGCGCCTGGCGGCCAGCACGCGAAAATTCGCCTCTTCTTCGGCGCTCAACGCCTGTTCGGGATAGGCCACGATGCGAGCGTGAGTCAGCGCCGGCACCGCCTGCTGCAACAGCATGCGCGCTTCCAGACGGGGCAAGGGGTAGAGGCGCAGCGCCTCGGCTATCGTCAACATGGTCGTCACAACAGGAACAGGGTGGCCAGACCCAGGAAGATGAAGAAGCCGCCGGAATCAGTGCAGGCGGTGATCAGCACGCTGGAGCCCAGCGCCGGATCGCGACCGGAACGCTGCATCAGGCAGGGAATCAGCACGCCCATGGTGGCGGCCAGCATCAGGTTGAGCAACATCGCGCCCAACATCACCAGCCCCAGCGAGAAGCTGCCGTACAGCAGCCAGGCCACGCTGCCTATCACTCCGCCCCACAACACCCCATTGATCATGCTGACCCGCAACTCCTTGCGCCACAGCCGCCAGGCCTGGTTCAGCTGCATCTGTCCCATCGCCAGCGCGCGCACGATCATGGTGATGGTCTGATTGCCGGAATTGCCGCCAATGCCGGCGACGATGGGCATCAGCGCCGCCAGCGCCACCAACTGGGAAATGGAATGCTCGAATACGCCGATCACGCGCGAGGCGACGAAGGCGGTGCACAGATTGATCGCCAGCCAGGCCCAGCGGTTTTTCACTGAATCGATCACCGGCGCGAACAGGTCTTCTTCCTCTTTCAGACCGGCCAGGTTCAGCACTTCGCTGTCGGATTCCTCGCGGATCACGTCCACCATCTCGTCCACGGTCAGCCGGCCGATCAGCTTGCCGGCCTCGTCCACCACCGGCGCGGTGATCAAGTCGTAACGCTCGAAGGCCAACGCCGCGTCGGCGGCGTCTTCGTCCGGATTGAAGCTGACCAGTTCGGTGGCCATCACCTCGGACACCTGCGCGTCGGGATCGGACACCAGCAGCTTGCGGATGGACAACACGCCCATCAACAAGCCCTGCTCGTCGATAACGAAGATCTTGTCGGTGTGGGCCGGCAGTTCATCGAAGCGGCGCAGATAGCGCAGCACCACCTCGCAACTGACGTCGGCGCGGATCTTGACCAGGTCGAAATCCATCAGCGCGCCAACCTTGTCTTCATCGTAGGACAAGGCCGACTGCAGCTGGGCGCGCTCTTCCTCGTCCAGGCCGCCCATCACTTCGTACACCACCTGGCGCGGCATGTCCGGCGCCAGCTCGGCCAGTTCGTCGGCGTCCAGCTGCTCGGCGGCGTTGACCAGCTCGCCGTGCTCCATCACTTCGATCAGCGATTCCCTGACCGCGTCTGACACCTCCAGCAGGATGGCGCCGTCGCGCGCGCCGTCCACCTGGTCCCAGACCAGCAGGCGTTCTTCCAGCGGCAAGGCTTCCAGGATATGCGCGACATCGGCCGGATGCAGTTGCTCCAGCTTCAGGCGCAGCGCTTCCAGATTGTAATGCGGGGCCAACGGATCCGTCGGCGGTTCGCTCGCCTCCGGACGGGATACCAGATCTTCCAACTGCCGCTGGCGCTCGATCAGGCGCTGCACCAGGGCCAGGCTTTCTTGCAGACGATCGGCGGATTGTTGCTTGAAGGCAACCGTCATGCACGTCTCCTTCCGCCTCGATGGCGCGCGGCGCGGGCGGTCGGAGGCGGGCTTTATTCTCTAACGGTAAATCGGGATTGGATTACGGGGTAACTGGGTAAGTCCATGTGTAGCCGCCATGCCTAGCGCACGGCGCACTTGAAGAAAGTCGCGATTGTAACATGCGCCCGCCCGCGGCTCCAATTGCGCCCCTGGGATCAGGGCAGCTCCACGTAAGCCATGCGCCGCTGGATGATGCGGGTCTTGCGCGCCAGGCCGGGCGCGCCACGATGGCTGTCGTAATAACGCGGATTGGGCACCATCGCGGCCAGTTTGGCCGCCTGCGCCGACGACAGCCGCGCCGCGCTCGAACGATAGTAATGGCGCGACGCCGCCTCGGCGCCAAACACGCCGTTGCCCCATTCGATCACGTTCAGGTAGATCTCGAAGATGCGTCGCTTGTCCAGCACCGTTTCCAGCATCACCGTGATCAAGGCTTCCTCCAGCTTGCGCCATGGCGTCTTGCTGCTGGACAGGAACAGATTCTTGGCCAGTTGCTGGCTGATGGTGGAGCCGCCGGCGACGATCTTGCCCTTCTTCAGGTTCTTCTCGAACGCGGCCTCGATGCCGTCCCAGTCAAAACCTTCGTGGTCGACGAACTTGGCGTCCTCGGATGCGATCAGCGCGCGCTTGAGATTGGGCGAGATCTGCTCATAGCTCACCCATTTGTGGCGCAGCTCGGCCTCGGGGTCATCCTGCTGCAGCTTGGCCAGCTGTTCGTTCATGAAAGAACTTGCCGCCGGATTGTGGCCGCGCCAATAGACGATATGGCCGAAGATCCACAGGTTATACAGCAGAAAGGCGGCCATCAGGGCCGCCAGCACTTTCAGGAAAAGACGCATCATCTGACTCGCAAAGCGAGCCCCCTCGCAGGGCAAGGGGGATTGGGATTCAAACCGCGGGAGAGGAAAGCGACGCCTTGTGTCTATGGGTCCGGACCCGCCGGACCCGGCGAGCGTCAGGCCAGCACTTCACGCAGCATATTGGTCACTTTGCGAGTGGCCGGCTCCACGCCGCGCCAGATGGCGAAGGATTCCGCCGCCTGTTCCACCAGCATGCCCAGGCCATCGGCCAGCATGCCGGCGTTTTCCGCCTGCGCGCGCTGCAGGAAAGGGGTCAGGCCCTTGCTGTACACCATGTCGTAAGCCAGGGTGCGAGCCGTGAACAGGCCGTAGGGAATCGGCGGCAGCTCATTGCTGAGGCTGGTCGATGTCGCATTGATCACGATGTCGAAGCTGCGTCCCTTCAACTGCTCGTAGCCTATGGCCTCCACCTTGCCCCAGGGCGCGAAGTGATGCGCCAGCGCCTCGGCCTTGATCAGGGTGCGGTTGGCGATGGTCAAGGCGGCCGGCTTTTGCGCCAGGATGGGTTCCAGCACGCCGCGCACCGCGCCGCCCGCGCCCAGGATCAGCACCTTGGCGCCGGCGATCGGGTAGTCCAGATTATCAACGATGTCGCGCACCAGGCCGACGCCGTCGGTATTGTCGCCATAGGCCTTGCCGTCGCGGAAGCTCAGGGTGTTGACCGCTTCGGCGGCGCGCGCTCGCTCGGTCACTTCATTGGCGAAGCGGTAAGCGTCGCCCTTGAACGGCAGCGTGATGTTCAAACCCTTGCCGCCGGCGGCGACGAATTCGGACACCACCCCGTTGAACTGCCCCAGCTCGGCGAACAGCTTGTCGTAGCTGATGTCCTGCCCGGTCGCGCTGGCGAATTCGTTATGAATGAAGGGCGACTGGCTATGGGAAACGGGATTGCCGATAACGGCGTAACGGTCGGTCATGAGTCAGCTTTCCAAAATGTCGGCATGTTATGTATATAAAAGCGGCTAACAAAACCTCGCCGCCAGGCAAACACGCGGACTCCGGCTGGGTTTTGTTGGCGGCTCTCGCCGTCTTGCTCGCAAGCGAGCGGCGCCAGAACGACACTTTGCCGTGGAACACGGCAAACATCAACCACGTCGCGCCGCTTGCCGCCACCTCAGCCCTGCTGCCAGGGCAGGCCGCGCGCCTTCCAGCCGCCCAGCGCGCCGCGATGCCCCGCCGCGTCCTTATCGCCCTCGAAACCTTCCAGCACGTTGTAGGCCTCGGTATAACCGGCGGCGGCGGCCAGGCGCGCGGCTTCGTCCGAGCGCACGCCGGAGCGGCACATCAGCATCAGTATCCCATCCTTGGGCAGCATCTCCTGCAATTGCTCGATGAAACGCGGATTAGGCTGCATTCCGGGAAAGCTTCGCCACTCCAGCCGCTGGGCATAGGGCACCACGCCGACGAACTGCCATTCCGCCGCGCTGCGCACGTCCAGCAAGGTCGCCTCCGGCAGCGCCTGCTTCAACTGGTGCGCCTCCTGCGGCGTCAGCGCGCCGCGATAGGGCAACCCCTGTTCTTCGGCCCGGCGCTGCGCCTGCTGCAATATCTGCGTCATTTGATCCATGCAAGCTCTCCTCGCGGCCAAGACCGCCCTCATACCTTTATATACACAGATTATCCATACCAGCGCGCCGCTGCAACGCAAGATCAGCCCCATTTTGGTGCACGACTTCGGTACAGGCACCAAGCTGGTTCATTCAACTCTGCTAGCGCCCGTTTTTGGGCTATGACACAATGGAATCTCGGCGATTTTAAGCTGGCACGCTTAATGCTTAAGCGTTAGCCGTACACTAATTCGCACATGATGCATGTAGCCTTTCAGGAGAAAACCATGGCGGTTGCAGACGTAGTCAAGCTGATTACCGAAAACGATGTCAAATTCGTAGACCTGCGCTTTACCGATACCCGCGGCAAAGAACAACACGTGACCATTCCGGCCCACGTGCTGCTGGACGATCCGGAAGCATGGTTCGAGCACGGCCATGCTTTCGACGGCTCCTCGATCGCAGGCTGGAAAGGCATTCAGGCATCCGACATGCTGCTGATGGCCGACCCGGCCACCGCTCGCATCGACCCCTTCTACGACGAACCCACCGTCTTCCTGCACTGCGATGTGATCGACCCGGCCGACGGCAAGGGCTATGACCGCGACCCGCGCTCCATCGCCAAGCGCGCCGAAGCCTATCTGAAGGCATCCGGCCTGGGCGACACCGCCTACTTCGGCCCGGAGCCGGAATTCTTCGTCTTCGACAGCGTGACCTGGGGCACCGACATGTCCGGCTGCTTCGTCAAGATCAAGGCCGAGGAAGCCGCATGGGCGTCCGCCGAGGAATTCGAAGGCGGCAATATGGGCCACCGCCCGGGCGTCAAGGGCGGCTACTTCCCGGTGCCGCCGGTGGACTCCTCCCAGGACATCCGCTCCGCCATGGTGCTGCTGCTGGAAGAACTGGGCATTCCGGTGGAAGTGCATCACCATGAAGTGGCCACCGCCGGCCAGAACGAGATCGGCACCAAGTTCAGCACCCTGACCCAGCGCGCCGACTGGACCCAGATCCTGAAATACGTGGTGCACAATGTGGCGCACAGCTACGGCAAGACCGCCACCTTCATGCCCAAGCCCATCGTCGGCGACAACGGCTCCGGCATGCACGTGCACCAGTCGATCTGGAAGGACGGCAAGAACCTGTTCGCCGGCGACGGCTATGCCGGCCTGTCCGACACCGCGCTCTACTACATCGGCGGCATCATCAAGCACGCCAAGGCGCTGAACGCGATCACCAATCCGGGCACCAACTCCTACAAGCGCCTGGTGCCGCATTACGAAGCGCCGGTGAAGCTGGCCTACTCCGCCAAGAACCGCTCCGCTTCCATCCGCATTCCGCACGTGGCCAGCCCCAAGGGCCGCCGCATCGAAGCGCGCTTCCCGGATCCGCTGGCCAACCCCTATCTGTGCTTCTCCGCGCTGCTGATGGCCGGCCTGGACGGCATTCAGAACAAGATCCACCCGGGCGACGCCGCGGACAAGAACCTGTACGATTTGCCGCCGGAAGAGGACAAGCTGATCCCGACCGTGTGCGCCAGCCTGGACGAGGCGCTGGCCGCTCTGGACAAGGACCGCGAGTTCCTGACCCGCGGCGGCGTGTTCTCCAATGACTGGATCGACGCCTACATCGAATTGAAGATGCAGGAAGTGAACCTGACCCGCATGACCACGCATCCGGTTGAATTCGCGATGTATTACTCGCTGTAAGCGAAGCGGATCATCCCGGCAAACGAAACGGCAGCCTCATGGCTGCCGTTTTCATATATGACTTGGCCCGCCGATTTGCATATCATTAGCAATGCCGAAACCAAGAATCCGACTCCGCCGCTCATGAAAACGCTATCCCTCTGTCTATTGCTGCTGCTCAGCGCCTCGGCGCAGGCCACCGTTTACAAGTACGTGGACAAGGACGGCAACGTCACCTTCACCAATGTGCCCATCCGTGGCGCGCAGCCGATACGGCTCAACCCGCTCTCCTCCTATCCCAGCCAGCACAAGAACAGCGGCAACAGCAGCGGCGGCGGCGGCGCGGCGCCAGCCAAACCGTCCAGCAGCTTCCCCAGCGTCGACCCCGGCACGCAGAAACAGCGCGATAGCGGCCGCCGCAAGATCCTGGAACAGGAACTGGCCAATGAGCAGAAAGCGCTGGCCGATGCGCAAAAGGCGCTGACCGATGGCAAGGCCACGCGCAACGGCGACGAAACCCGCAATTACCAGAAATACCTGGACCGGGTGCAGAAGCTGCAGGACGAAGTCACCGATCGCCAGAAGAACGTGGAAGCGCTGCGCCGCGAATTGGGGCAAAACTAGTTTGACGCACCATCTTGGTGCATACTGCCATTAAACGGGCCATTCCCCATCCCACGGGCATGGCCCGAATCTTGCTGCGCCAACGCATGCCCTTCGCGACCGAGCCCACAGGACACCCCACACCATGCCGCCGACCAGCTTTGCCGGACTAGAACTGCTGGACACCCCCGTGCTGATCGCTGATGCCGACGGCGCGCTCCACTTCGTCAATCCCGCCTGCGAGAACCTGCTGGCGCTGGGCAGCCGCGAGCTGCGCCGCCACAGCCTGTTCGAACTGTTCCAGCCCTGCCCGGCGCTGCGCCAGGCGCTGGCCACCGCGCTGCGCCACAACGCCAGCTTCATCGAACACGATCTGGAACTGATCCCGCAGCACAGCGAGCAGGCGCTGCACATCGCGCTGTCCATCACCCCGGTGGACGCCGACGGCGGCTTGGCCTTGATCGAACTGCGACCGCTGGATCAGCAGTTGAAGATCGCCAATGAAGAGCGCTTGCTGCTGCAGCACCAGGCCAACCGCGAGTTGATCCGCAACCTGGCGCACGAAATCAAGAACCCTCTGGGCGGCATCCGCGGCGCGGCGCAATTGCTGGAGCACGAGTTGCTGGACCGCCCCGAGCTGAAGGAATACACCGCGGTGATCAAGGAAGAGGCGCTGCGCCTGCAGTCGCTGGTGGATCGCCTGCTGGCGCCGCACCGCAGCCATGTGCGCGCCGAAATCAATATCCATGAAGTGCTGGAACGCGTGCGCAGCATCGCGCTGGCCGAATTCCCGCACGGCTTGCAGATCCGCCGCGATTACGACACCAGCCTGCCGCTCTTGGTGGCGGACAAGGAACAACTGATCCAGGTGGTCCTCAACATCGTCAAAAACGCGACCCAGGCGATGAAGGGCAAGGGCGAGCTGGTGCTGCGCACCCGGGTCGCGCGCCAGGCGACGCTGGCGCGCAAGCGCCACACCCTGGCATTGAAATTGCAGATCGTCGACAACGGCCCCGGCATTCCCGACGAGATCAAGGACCATATTTTCTACCCGCTGGTCACCGGCCGCGCCGAAGGCACCGGCCTGGGGCTGACGCTGGCCCAGGCCTTCGTCCATCAGCATGGCGGCAATATCGAGTTCGAATCGCGGCCGGGACAGACCTGTTTCACGGTGATGCTGCCTTTCGCCACCGACTAAGCATTGAACGATAAAAACACCTTGCGGCGACCGGCCAAGGCCGGCGAGCCCCACCATGAGGATTCCGTGATGAAGCAAGCGGTATGGATTATTGACGACGACAAGGCGATACGCTGGGTGCTGGAAAAAGCGCTGGGCCGCGCCGGCATCGGCTTCGACAGCTTCGCCAGCGCCGACGACGCGCTGAACGCGCTCTACGACCGCACGCCGCAAGTGATCATCTCCGACATCCGCATGCCCGGCATAGACGGACTGAAGTTCCTGGCCAAGGTCAAGGGCGAGCATCCGGCGCTGCCGGTCATCATCATGACCGCGCACTCGGACCTGGACTCGGCGGTGGCGGCCTTCCAGGGCGGCGCCTTCGAATACCTGCCCAAACCCTTCGACGTCGACCAGGCGGTCTTGCTGATCGAGCGCGCGCTGGCGGAAAACAGCCCGGCCAGCGCCGCGGACAACGCGACGGAAGCGATGCCCGCGCTATTGGGCCAGGCGCCGGCGATGCAAGACGTGTTCCGCGCCATCGGTCGGTTGTCGCAATCCAACGTCACCGTGCTGATCACCGGTGAATCCGGCACCGGCAAGGAAAGAGTCGCCGAAGCGCTGCACCGCCATTCCGTGCGCGCCGGTCGCCCCTTCATCGCGCTCAATACCGCCGCCATACCCAAGGACTTGCTGGAATCCGAGCTGTTTGGCCATGAAAAAGGCGCGTTCACCGGCGCGCTGGCCACCCGCCGCGGCCGCTTCGAAGAGGCCGAAGGCGGCACGCTGTTCCTGGACGAGATCGGCGACATGCCCACCGAACTGCAGACCCGGCTGCTGCGCGTGCTCTCCGACGGCCACTTCTACCGCGTCGGCGGCCACACCCCGATCAAGGCCAATGTCCGCGTCATCGCCGCCACCCACCAGAACCTGGAGCAGCGAGTGCGCGACGGCCAGTTCCGCGAAGACCTCTACCACCGCCTGAACGTGATCCGGCTGCGGCTGCCGCCGCTGCGGGAGCGGCGCGAGGATATCCCGCTGCTGGCGCGCCACTTCCTGTCCAAGAGCGCGGTGCAACTGGGCGTAGAGACCAAGCGCCTCAGCGATGCCGCCATGGACGTGGTCAAGCACAGCCCGTTCTCCGGCAATGTGCGCGAACTGGAAAATCTGTGTCAGTGGATCAGCGTGATGGCTCCCGGCCAGACCGTGGAAGTGGCCGACCTGCCGCAGGAACTGCGCGAACCCGCCGCCGCCGGCGCGCACAGCGCCAGCGGCGATGCCCAGGCCGACTGGCCGCTGCTGCTGGCCGAGGAAGTCAGCCGCCGTCTGCGCGGCGGCGAAACCGGCATCATCGACGAATTGACCCGCCGCTTCGAAGCCAGCTGCATCCGCAGCGGCCTGGCGCACACCGGCGGCCGCAAGGTGGAAGCCGCCCATCTGCTGGGCTGGGGCCGCAACACCCTGACCCGCAAGATCCAGGAACTGGGTTTGGAAGCCCATGCTGACGAAGCGCATGACAAAGCCGAGCCGGGGCTCATAAAATGAAACCATGATCATTGCCGCGAGGACGCGCCCATGCCCAAGCCCGTACTGGCTCTGCTCGCCCTGCTGGCCGGCGGATGGACGCACGCCGCGCCCGTCTTGCGCATCGTCGTCGGCAATGCCGAGCCGGCCCCCTTCGTCGACTACTCCCCGCCCCGGCTGTCCGGCCCCGCCATCGAACTGGTCAAGACTGCGGCGGAGCGCTGCGGCCTGAGCCCGCAATTCCGCCCGCTGCCGGCGCGGCGCGTGCTGCGCAGCCTGGCGCTGAGCCAGGCCGACGCCGCCGCCATGCTGTCCTTCCAGACTGACCGAGCCAAGCAGATGCGCTACCCGATGCGCGACGGCCAGGTCGATCCGCGCTACCGATTGGCCGCCATGTCCTATGTGCTCTATGTGCCGCAGCAATCGGCGCTGCGCTGGGACGGCCTCCGGCTGGACCTGCCCGAGGATGAGAAAGTGGGCGTCAACCGCGGCTGGGCGATCACTCGCGAATTGAAAGCCCGGCGCATCGCGTCGGAAGAAGGCGGCAATATGGCGGAAAACTTCGCCAAGTTGCAGGCCGGGCGCATCGCCGCTTTCGCCATGCATGAACCCGGCGGCGATGCCTATCTGGCCGGCCAGCCGCAACTGCACATGAAAAAGCTGCAGCCCCCGCTCAAGACCGAAAGCAACTACCTGGTGTTCAGCCAGGCCTACGGCCAGGCTCATCCGGAGCGCATGCGCTGCGTCTGGAATCAACTGCCGCCGCTGCGCCGGCAACTGGCCCTGCCCTGAGTCAATTGGTCGCGCCCAGCGGCGTCAGCCCCGGCAAGGTGGCGAAGCTCTGCTCGCGCACCGTGGCCAGGAAGTCCTGCATATAGGCCAGGCCGCCATCGTCGCTGCGCACCGCCGCGTACAGCTCGCTGCTCAAACCGCGCTCGCCGATAGGCCGCGCCACCACGTAACCGCGCTCCAGATAGGGCTTGACCGCCCAATACGGCAGAGCCGCCACTCCACGGCGGCTGGCCACCAGCTGGATGATGGCGATGGTCAGTTCGCTGCTGCGCCGCGCCGGATTGATCCCCGCCGGCCGCAGCACCTTGCGCACCAGGTCCAGCATTTCGTCCGGCACCGGGTAATGAATCAGCGTCTCGTCGGCGAAATCCTCCGCCAGCCAGCAGCGCTTGTGCGCCAGCGGATGGTCGCGCGCGACGATGCCCACCATTTCATAAGCGAACAGCGGCTGGAAATCGACGCCGGCCTGGGTTTCCGCCTCCGACACGATGGCCAGATCGGCGCGGTGGCTCAGCAGCAGACTGACCGGGTCGATGTGGAAACCGGACACGATGTCCAGCTCCACGCCCGGCCAATGCTGGCGGAACGCGTCCATCGCCGGCATCAGCCAGTCAAAGCAGGTATGGCACTCCACCGCCACGCGCAATTCGCCGGCCTCGCCCTGGCGCAGCCGCGCCAGGTCGCGCTCCGCCGCCGCCACTCGCGCGTTCAGATCATGCGCCAGCGTCAGCAAACGCTCGCCGGCGGCGGTAAAACGCAATGGCTGGGTCTTGCGCTCGAACAAGCTCATGCCATAGCCCTGCTCCAATTGTTTCAACTGGTGCGACAGCGCCGACTGGGTCAGGAACAGGCGGCTGGCGGCCAAGGACACGCTGCCGGTTTCGGCCAGCGCCAGCAGGGTGCGCAGATGTCGGATTTCCAGAATGCTCATCATGAATTCATTTCATGTTAAATGGCAAAATAATGAGTTTGTATCATACAGCAGCTTGCGCAATGCTAGGGACATCACGAACCAAGGAGTCCACCCATGACCACCCTGCACTTGCTCGGCTTTCCCCGCATCGGCGCCAAACGCGAACTGAAAACCCTGCTGGAGAATTACTGGAAGAATGAAATCGACGAGACCGCGCTGCTCGGCGGCGCGCGCGAACTGCGCCAGCGCCACTGGCTGCTGCAAAAAGGCGCCGGCGTGGAATTGTCACCGGTTGGCGATTTCTCCCTCTACGATCATGTGCTGGACGCGCAGCTGCTGGTGGGCGCGGTGCCACCGCGCTTCGGCTTCGACCCGGCGCAACTGAGCACGGAACAATACTTCCAGCTGGCGCGCGGCAACGCCAAACAGCCGGCGCTGGAAATGACCAAATGGTTCGACACCAATTACCACTACCTGGTGCCGGAATGGCATGCCGACACCGCTTTCCAGGCTCAGCCGCAGCGCCTGCTGGCGCAAGTGCGCGAAGCCCAGGCGCTGGGCCTGCGCGCCAAGCCGGTGCTGCTGGGGCCTTTGTCCCTGCTGTGGCTGGGCAAGAGCAAGGGCGCCGACTTCGACAAGCGCGCGCTGCTGCCCGGCCTGCTGCAAGCCTACCGCGAGCTGCTGGCCGCGCTGGCCGAGGCCAAGGTGGAATGGGTGCAGATCGACGAGCCCATCCTGGCGCTGGACCTGCCGCAAGAATGGCTGGCCGCCTTCGAGCCCGCCTACCGGCAATTGCAGGACGGTTCCTTGAACCTGCTGCTGGCCACTTACTTCGGCAGCGTCGCCGAACACGCCGAACGGCTCAAGCGCCTGCCGGTGGCCGGCCTGCACCTGGACCTGGTGCGCGCGCCGCTGCAGCTGGAAGCCTTCGCCGCCGGCTGGCCGCAGGACAAGGTGCTGTCCGCCGGCGTCATCGATGGCCGCAATATCTGGCGCGCCGACCTGTCCCGCGTGCTGGCCGGCCTGCTGCCGCTGGCCGCCGAATTGGGCGAGCGCTTGTGGATTGCCCCCAGTTGCTCCTTGCTGCACACTCCCTTCGACCTGGCCGCGGAAACCCAGCTCGATGTCGACGTCAAGACCTGGCTCGCCTTCGCGGTGCAGAAGCTGAACGAGCTGAAGGTATTGAAGCGCGGCGTGGAACAAGGCCGCGACGCCATCGCCAATGAATTGGCCGGCAGCGATTACGCCCGTCAACAGCGCGCCGCCAGCCCGCTGATCCACCGTCCCGATGTCCAACAGCGGCTGGCCGCGCTGCCAGCCGACGCCGATCAACGCCACAGCGCCTATCCGGTCCGCGCCGCCGCGCAGCAAGCCTGGCTCAAGCTGCCGCTGCTGCCCACCACCACCATAGGCTCCTTCCCGCAAACCGCGTCCATCCGCAGCGCCCGCGCCGGCTTCAAGCGCGGCGAACTGTCCGCCGATGCCTACCGCCAGGCGATGCAGCAGGAAATCGAGCTGGCGATCCGCCGCCAGGAGGCGCTGGACATCGATGTGCTGGTGCACGGCGAGGCCGAGCGCAACGATATGGTGGAGTACTTCGGCGAGCAATTGTCCGGCTTCGTGTTCACCGCCGGCGGCTGGGTGCAAAGCTACGGCAGTCGTTGCGTCAAGCCGCCGATTCTGTTCGGCGACGTGGCGCGGCCACAGCCGATGACCGTGGAATGGGCGGAATACGCGCAAAGCCTGACCCCGCGTCCGGTCAAGGGCATGCTGACCGGCCCGGTCACCATCCTGCAATGGAGTTTTGTCCGCGACGACCTGCCGCGCGGCGAAGTCTGCCGCCAGATCGCCCTGGCGCTGAACGACGAAGTGCGCGACCTGGAAAGCGCCGGCATCCGCGTGATCCAGATCGATGAACCGGCAATCCGCGAAGGCCTGCCGCTGAAGCGCGCCGACCGCGCCGCCTATCTGGACTGGGCCGGCCAGGCCTTCCGCCTGTCTTGCCACGGCGTGGCCGACGCCACCCAGATCCACACCCATATGTGCTATTCGGAGTTCGGCGACATCCTGCCGGCCATCGCGGCGCTGGACGCCGATGTGATCACCATCGAAACCTCGCGTTCGGACATGGAGCTGTTGCAGGACTTCGGCCACTTCCGCTACCCCAACGCCATCGGCCCCGGCGTCTACGACATCCACAGCCCGCGAGTGCCGCCTGAGGCGGAAATTCAGCAACTGCTGGAAAAGGCGCTGCAAGTGATCGAGCCGGAAAAACTGTGGGTCAATCCCGATTGCGGCCTGAAAACCCGCGGCTGGCCCGAGGTGGAGGCCGCGCTCGCCAGCATGGTCAAGGTCAGCAAGACGCTGCGACAACGATTGGCGCAGGAGACCGACGCCGTCGTTTGAAACCTTGGAGACCGACAAGAAAAAGGCCCCTCGATCGAGGGGCCTTTTTAGGTTTCGGCTCAGGGCTGCAACATGCCCGGCGTCATCATCGCCTTCAAGCGCGTCTGCTCAATGCCATGGCGCTCGCGGTGGCTCAGCCACCAGATCGAACCCTTCTTCACGCTCCACAACTGTTGCTGCTCCGACAACAGAGCGGATGTCAGCCAACCGATATAAGGCTGATGGCCGACCAGCACCACGGTGCGGTTCGCTTCCGGCCAGCCTATCGCCTCCAGCACCTCTTGCGGCGATGCCGTCGGGTTCAGCGCCGGCACGGTCTGAAAGCTCTTGGCCAGCAGCGCGGCGGTCTGCTGCGAGCGCTTGGCCTCGGACGCCAGCAATAGATAGTCGCGCGGCAGGCGCACCCGCAGCCAGGACGCCATCTGGCTGGCCTGCTGCTGGCCGCGTCGCGTCAAGGCGCGGGCCAGATCGTCGGAACCTTCCTCGGCCTCGGCATGGCGCCACAAAATCAAATCCATACACACCCCTCGTAAAAATATTTTTAATTCCGCCGCAAGCGAGCCAAGTCGGGCATCCGCTGATGACGGGATGCGCGGCTTGGCGCGACTGCGCAATGAAAACCGCCGGTCCGCCTACAGCGGGAACAACGCCAGCAGCAAGGGCACCAGCAAGGCGGTGAGCAAGCCGTTCAAGCCCATCGCCAGCCCCGCGAACGCCCCCGCAGTCTCCGACAACTGGAACACCCGCGCCGTTCCTATCCCATGCGCGGAAATGCCGGTGGCAACGCCCAGCGCCATATCATCGTGCAAACCCAGCGCGGCGAACAGCGGCCGCGCCACCACCGCGCCGAAAATTCCGGACAGGATCACGCACATCGCCGACAACTCGGGCACCCCGCCTATGCCCTGGGCCACGCTCATCGCGATCGGCGTGGTCACCGCGCGCGTGCTCAGCGACAGCAAGACCTCGTGCGGCAGGCCGAACAGCCAGCCAAAACCCACCGCGCTGACGATGCCGGCCAGCCCGCCCAGCAAAATGCTCAGCGCCAGCAGCCCCGCCGCGCGCTTCAGGCGGCTCAGATTGCCGTACAAGGGCACCGCCAGCGCCACCGTCGCAGGTCCCAGCAACATCTGGATCAACTGCGCGCCCTGCATGTACTGGCGATAATCGGTGCCCGACAGCAATAGCCAGCCCAACAGCAACAGCACGCCGATCAGCACCGGATTGGACAAGGGGTGGCCATGACAGCGCCGATTCAGCCACAAAGCCAGACGATAAGCCAGCAATGTGACAAACACCCCGGTCAACGGCGACGCGCGCAAGGCGCCCAATGCCTCAATGCCCGCCATGGCCGCTCCTGCGACGCCGCCGCGCCAGCATCCAGTGCAGGGCCAGGCCCGGCACCAGCAACGTGGTCAGCGTGGACAGCGCCAGCACCGCCGCCAGCCGCGCGCCGTGCTCGGCCAGCAAGCCCTGGTAGGCCAGCACCGCGCCGCCGGCCGGAATGAACAGCAAGGACATATGCGCCAGAAAACGCGGCACCTGGATTTGCAGCGTGACCGGCACGCCGCGGCGCACGCTCAGCGCGACAAACAGCAACAACATGCCCAGCACCGGGCCGGGCAGCGGCAGGCCCAAGCCTCGCGCCAGCACTTCTCCCGCCAATTGAAAACCCAGCAAACACAATGCGGTCTCTATCACCTCAGCCCCCAGCCAAACAGCAATGCCAACATGATAATGTGCCGGCGCGCGCTTGGGGATAGACAGATGCGCGCGCCCAGGCCGCAGATGGGACGGGACAAGGCCGCGCCGGCTTTGGCATAATGCGCGCCATGCCCCATCACGCACTCTGGCGACCGCAGCCCCCCGCGCTGCCCGCCGCCGTACTATCCTGCCTCACCGAAGCCGGCTCGCTGACCGAACGGCTGCAAGCCACCGGCCGCCGCTTCGCCGTGCGCGTGCTGAAGCAGCAAACCGGCCCTTGCCTGGCTGACGAAGCGCCACTGCTGAGTCTGGCCGCCGGCGCGCCGCTGCTGGCGCGCGAAGTGGCCTTGACCCTGGACGACACCCCGGTGGTGTTCGCCCGCAGCGTAGCGCGCCTGGACTGCGCGGACTGGCTGCCCATTCTAGACCGCGGCAGCCGCTCCCTGGGCCTGACCTTGTTCAGCGAGTTGCCGGATTTACGCCGCGACCCCTTGCATTACCAATTGATAGACGCCGACCATCCGCTGTTTGAACCCGCGGCGGCGCTGAGCCCGCATCAAAGCTATCCGGCGCGGCGCTGCCGCTTCCTGCTGCGCCAGGCGCCCTTGCTGATCTGCGAACTGTTTTTGCCGGAACTGGAGACTTTGCTGTGATCACCGCCGCCGTTTTCAAGGACCGCTTCTCCGTGTACATGCAGTTGATGCGCATGGACAAGCCCATCGGCACCTTTTTGCTGCTGTGGCCGACGCTGTGGGCGCTGTTGATCGCCGGCCACGGCCGGCCCGATCCGCTCATCGTGCTGATTTTCATCATTGGCACTTTCTTGATGCGCTCCGCCGGCTGCGTGGTCAACGACTACGCCGACCGCGATTTCGACGCCCATGTGGCGCGCACTCGGCTGCGCCCGTTCGCCCGCGGCGCGGTCAGCAAGAAAGAAGCCTTGCTGCTGGCCGCCGGCCTGGCCCTGCTGTCGCTGCTGCTGATCCTGCCGCTGAACCGTCTGACCTTGCTGTTGAGCCTGCCGGCGCTGTTCATCGCCGCCACCTATCCGTACACCAAGCGTTTCTTCCCGGTGCCGCAGGCCTATCTGGGCCTGGCCTTCTCCTTCGGCATCCCGATGGCCTTCGCCGCCCAGGCCGGCGAGGTGCCGGCGCTGGCCTGGCTGCTGTTGCTGGCCAATGCCTGCTGGACGCTGGCTTACGACACCGCCTACGCCATCAGCGACAAGCCTGACGATATCAAGATCGGCATCAAGACCTCGGCGCTCACCTTCGGCGATCACGACGTGCTGGCCGTGATGCTGTTCCACGCCGCCTTCCTCGCGCTGATGACCGGCATCGGCCTGCACCTGGCGTTGAACTGGCCTTATTACCTGTCCCTGCTCTGCGCCATCGCCCTGATGGCCAAACAGTACCTGGACATCCGCGAACGCGACCGCGCCGCCTGCTTCAAGGCCTTTCTCGACAACAACCGCGTCGGCGCCGTCATTTTCGCCGGCGTCGCCGCCAGTTACTGGTTGTTCTGAGCTTCAAGCCGATGGCATGAATTTGCGCCACGGCAAGTTTTTATGAATTTGTGTGAACTTTCCCGCCAGGCGCAAATCCCAGACAGGGCATATCTCACCCATTTGGGATTGCAGCCGGCATGCACCGCCGGCTTTACACAAGAAAGGTCACAATCATGAAAAAACTGATTTCCGCTCTGATCGCCGCTGCTTTTGCCACCACCGCCCTGGCCGCCACCCCGGCTTCCGCTCCTGCCGAGAAGAAGATGGAGCACAAGGCCGAACACAAGAAAGCCGGCAAGAAGCATGCTTCCGCGCCCGCCAAGCACAAGAAGCACGCTCACAAGAAAGGCGAGCACAAGTCGGCTTCCGCCGCCAAGTAATTGAGCCCCGGCGGTTCAGCTTGACGCAAAAACGCCGCGCTTCCTTGAGAAGCGCGGCGTTTTGACATTCCAATTTCAGCGACAAAACCGGCTCATGCCGGTAGCGCGGATTCGACTGGCGGCGATTTACTCGCCGAAACCACAGAATACTTCGCGCATCATCTTCAGCACCTCCAGCGTGCGGATATCGCCAACGCGGTAATAGACGCGGTTGGCGTCCTTGCGCGTGCGCAACACGCCCTTGTCGCGCATAATGGCCAAATGCTGAGAAATGTTGCTCTGCGACGTGCCGACCTGCTCGACTATGTCCTGCACGCTCACTTCCTGGTCTTCCAGCACCGATATGATCTTCAGACGCAGCGGGTGCGACATCGCCTTCATCGCCCTCGAGGTCTGCTCGATCTGGTCATCGTTGAACAGCAAGGCTTCTCTCCCTGTAGAGTCATTATATTTAGTCTGACTGCGGTACAATACTACACTAAATCCAATACCATCAAGATTTTCTAATATTCAGAATGTGAATGCCATGAAATCCATCAAACCGGTGTTGTTGTTGATTCTCGACGGTTTTGGCCATCGCACCGAAGGCGATGACAACGCGATTCTGCATGCCTCGATGCCCAACTGGAACCGCCTGCGCCAGACCTTCCCCTACGGCACCATCAATGCCTCGGAAAATTTCGTCGGCCTGCCCTCCGGCCAGTTCGGCAACTCGGAAGTCGGCCATCTGAACATCGGCGCCGGCCGCGTGGTGCAGCAGGACATCAGCCGCATCGACTGCGACATCGAGGACGGCCGTTTCGCCGCCAACCCGGTGTTGGGCGCGGCGATCGCCAAGGCCAAGGACTCGACGCTGCACATCATGGGCCTGCTGTCCGACGGCGGCGTTCACAGTCATGAAAACCACATTCATTCGCTGATCCGCGCGGCCCAGGCCGCCGGCGTCGCGCGCATCCTGGTGCACGCCTTCCTGGACGGCCGCGACACCCCGCCGCGCAGTGCCAAGACCTATCTGGAACGGCTGGACGCGGTGCTGGCCGAATGCCCGTCCGCGCGCCTGGCATCGGTGACCGGCCGCTACTGGGCGATGGACCGCGACAAGCGCTGGGAACGCGTGGAACCGGCTTACCGCCTGCTGGTGGAAGGCGAAGGCCTGTACCATGCCCGCAGCGGCCTGGAAGCGCTGGAAGCCGCCTACGCCCGCGATGAGAACGACGAGTTCGTCAAGGCCACGGCCATCGGCGAAACGGCCGGCATGCGGGACGGCGATGTCGTCGTGTTCATGAATTTCCGCGCCGACCGCGCGCGCCAGCTGGTCAGCGCGCTGACCGACCCGGCCTTCGACGGCTTCAAGGCGCGCCAGCCCAAGTTCGCCGACTTCGCCACGCTGACCTCCTACGGCGAGGCCTACAGCCAACTGTCCATCGCCTATCCGCCGCAAAAGATCAGCAACGGCTTTGGCGAATACCTGGCCAGCCAGGGCCTGAAACAGCTGCGCATCGCCGAAACCGAGAAATACCCGCACGTTACCTATTTCTTCAACGGCGGCGAGGAACAGGTTTATCCCGGCGAGGATCGCATCCTGGTGCCATCGCCCAAGGTGGCCACCTATGATCTGCAGCCGGAAATGAACGCCGGCGAAGTCACCGACAAGATCGTCGCCGCCATCGCCTCCGGCCAGTACCAGGCCATCATCTGCAACTACGCCAACGGCGACATGGTCGGCCACAGCGGCATCTTCGACGCCGCGGTCAAGGCGGTGGAAGCGCTGGACGGCTGCATAGGCCGCTGCGTGGAAGCGATGCGCGCCGCCGGCGGTGAAGTGCTGATCACCGCCGACCACGGCAATTGCGAGCAGATGTACGATGCCGAGCATCATCAGCCGCACACCCAGCACACGCTGAGCCCGGTGCCCTTCCTCTACGTCGGCCGTCCGGCCCGGATTCGCGCCGGCGGTTCGCTGCGCGACATCGCACCGTCGCTGCTGGCGATGATGGGCCTGGAACAACCAACGGAGATGACTGGTCAATCGTTGATCGAATTCCAATAAGAATCTGTTCTAATAGTCTGCTGCGCTTCAGCAATACAGCGTTAAAAACGCTTTCTGAATGCTCATGTACCGCTTTGTGCATTCCGCTGCTTCAAGCGTTTGCGCCTTGTTTCGCTCTGGCTGGCGAGACTTTAGAACGGACTCCAAGACCCGCCGCCGCCGGCTTCGCCGGCGTCAAGGAGCCGGACCCCTCGCTCGAGGACGGGGCGTCCGGCTCGCGGCCCAAGAGAAAGCACATTCCCGGCAATGAAATCCTATGTCCTGATGGCGACCCTGCTCGCCGCAGCCAGCCACGCCGCGCCGCCGGCTTCCGCCGCGCTGTCCACCACGCCGCATCAGCAAGACCTCAAATCGGTGCGCAAGGAAATCGACACGCTGAAAAAGGACATCGCCCAGAAACAGGTGGTGCAGAAAGAGGCCCAGTCGGCGATCAAGGAATCGGAACAGGCCATCGCCCAGACCAACCAGGCGCTGGTAAAGCTGGAAAAGAAACAAAGCAGTTCCGAGCAGCAGCTCGAAGCGCTGCGCGCCCAGATCAACGCCAGCCGCAACAACCTGGCCGCGGTGCGCCAGCGCGTCGGCCAGATGCTGGCGCGCCAGTACAAGAACGGCCAGCACGATGCGATGAAGCTGATGATGAACGCGAATGATCCCAATCAGAACGCGCGCGACCTCGCCTACTATCAGCATATCGCCCGCGCCCAGCAGCAGTTGGTCGCCCAGTTGATCACCCACCAGCATGAACTGGAAGCACTGTCCTTCCAGCTGGAGCAGGAACTGGCCCGCCTCAACTCGCTGTCGGACCGCAAGAGCCAGGAAAAGAGCTCGCTGCAGCAGGACAAGGCCAGCCAGCAGCAGGAGTTGAGCAAGGTCACCGGCGAGATCAAGTCCGGCCAAAGCAAGCTCAGCCAGCTGCAGGAAAACGAAAAGCGCCTGACCGGCCTGATCGCCCAGATCAACCGGGAAATCCAGCGCCGCCGCGCCGAAGCCGCGCGCAAGGCGGCGGAGGAACGCAAGGCCAAACTGGCCGCCGCCCGCGAAGCGGCGCGCAAAGAGAACGAGCGCCGTCGCAAGCTGGCGGAAAGCGCCAAGAAACAGGGCAAGCCAGTGCCGGAGGAAGCCAAGCGGACGGTCACGGTGAAAGAGGAAGCGATCACCGACGTGGCCGACGACAGCGCCGCCGGTCGCGCCTTCGTCAGCCTGCAGGGCAAAATGAAGATGCCGGTGGCCGGGCAATTGGTCGGCCGCTTCGGCAAGCCGCGCCAGCAAGGCGTCAGCTGGAAAGGCCTGTTCATCCAGACCGCCAACGGCACCCCGGTGCGCAGCGTGGCCGACGGCACCGTGGTGTTCGCCGATCAACTGCGCGGCTTCGGCAACGCCATCCTGATCGACCATGGCGGCAACTACATGACGGTCTATACCGGACTATCGGTAATAGGCAAATCCGTGGGCAGCGGCGTCAAGGCCGGTGACACAATCGGCAACACCGGAACACTGGACAGCGGCGAATCCGGCCTGTACTTTGAAATCCGACACATGGGACGCCCCCTAAACCCGCAAGCCTGGGCGCGCTGAACCGGGCAACGGAGACAGATAACAAATCATGAGCAGCCAAAGAATGAAGAAGATTGCCTGGCTAGTGGCCGGCGCCATGGCCGGCGGCGTGCTGACGCTGAGCATGCAAGCCTTTGCCGACAAGGGCGAATCCCCGCTGCCGCTGAGCGAGTTGCGCACCTTCGCCGAAGTGTTTGGCCGCATCAAGCAGGACTATGTCGATCCGGTGGAAGACAAGAAGCTGATCACCGCGGCGATCAAGGGCATGCTGACCGGGCTGGACCCGCACTCCGACTACATGGACCCGGATGCGTTCAAGGAACTCAAGGAAGGCACCCAGGGCGAATTCGGCGGCCTCGGCATCGAAATCGGCGCCGAGGACGGCCTGGTCAAGGTGGTGTCCCCTATCGAGGATACCCCGGCGCAAAAGGCCGGCATCAAGAGCGGCGACCTGATCATCAAGATCGACGACACCCCGGTGCGCGGCCTGTCCCTGACCGACGCGGTGAAGAAGATGCGCGGTAAGCCGGGCACCAAGGTCACGCTGACCATCGCCCGCAAGACCGAAACCAAACCGCTGGTATTCACGCTGGCGCGCGCGGTGATCAAAACCAAGAGCGTCAAGTACAAGCTGCTGGAACCGGATTACGGCTATGTGCGCATCACCCAGTTCCAGGAGCACACCTCCGAGGATCTGGCCGCCGGCATCCAGGCGCTGTACAAGGAGAACAAGCAGGGCCTGAAGGGCCTGGTGCTGGACCTGCGCGACGACCCGGGCGGCCTGCTCAACGGCGCGGTCGGCGTTTCCGCCGCCTTCCTGGCCAAGAACCAACTGGTGGTGTACACCGAGGGCCGTACTCCTGACGCCAAGATGCGGCTGACCGCCAATCTGCAGAACTACGCGCGCCCCAACGGCAGCGACCCGCTGTCCAAGCTGCCGCAGGATGCCCGCAACGTGCCGCTGGTGGTGCTGGTCAACGGCGGCTCGGCCTCGGCGTCGGAAATCGTCGCCGGCGCACTGCAGGACCACAAGCGCGCGGTGCTGGTCGGCACCCAGACCTTCGGCAAGGGCTCGGTGCAATCCATCATGCCGCTGGGCAACGCCGGCGGCATCAAGCTGACCACCGCGCGCTACTTCACGCCCAACGGCCGCTCGATCCAAGCCAAGGGCATAGTGCCCGACGTGGTGGTGGAAGACGGCACGCTGACTGCGGCCGAACAGGCGCTGCGCCTGCGCGAGGTGGACCTGGAAAACCACCTGGCCAATCCCAACGGCGAGGACAAGGCCCCGGCCAAGAGCAGCGCCAAGCCCGCGGCCGCGCCCAAGCCGGCCCCCGCGCCGGCCAAGCCGGACGACGGCCAGGACAAGGCCAAGCCGGAAGAAAAGAGCCAGTTCGGCCCGCGCGATCCCAATCCGAAGAACGACAACCAGCTGTCGCAGGCGCTGAACATTCTCAAGGTCCAGCAGATCCTGCAGAAAAAAGGCAGCTGAGCCGCTCGCGGCCACCCACGCACGCCCCTGGTTTTTCCAGGGGCGTTTTTCATGCGCGCCCGTCATCGTCCTTCTGCAAAACATCGTCATTCCTGCTACGCTATCCGGCTGAACCCTAGTTTCCCGGCCGGAGCCGCAGCCCTCATGCTTACCCGCGAATTCGTGCTTTCCTTTCGCGAAGCCGCCCCCTATATCAACGCCTACCGCGGCAAGACCTTCGTGCTGGCCGTCAGCGGCGAAACCCTGCAGGACGGCGAATTCGCCAGCCTGGCGCAAGACATCAACCTCCTGGTCAGCCTGGGCGTGCGCATCGTGCTGGTGCACGGCATCCGCCCGCAGATCGAGGGACTGCTGAAACGCCACGGCATCGCCCGCCTGTTCCACCGCGACCGCCGCGTCACCGACGCCGCCACCATGGACGTGGTCAAGCAGGCGGCCGGCGCCACCCGCTGCGATATCGAGGCGCTGCTGTCCATGGGCATGCCCGATTCGCCGATGCACGGCGCCCACCTGCGCGTGGCCGGCGGCAACTTCGTCACCGCCCAGCCGCTGGGGGTGCTGGACGGCGTGGACATGCAATACACCGGCCAGGTACGCCGCGCCGACGGCGCCGCCATCCGCGCCCGCCTCGATCATGGCGAACTGGTGCTGCTGTCGCCCATCGGCTACTCGCTGACCGGCGAGGCCTTCAACCTGACCATGGAAGAGCTGGCCACCCACGTCGCCATCACCCTGAAGGCGGAAAAACTGATTTTCGTGATCGAGCAGCGCGGCGTGATGCTGAACGAGGAACTGATCAGCACGCTGACCGCTCAGCAGGCCGAAGACCTGCTGGCCTCCGGCCAGCTGCAGGACGACGTCAGCGCCTATCTCCCTTACGCCATCCGCGCCACCCGCGAAGGCATTCCGCGCGCCCACTTGATCAGCCGCCACGCCGACGGCGCCTTGCTGGTGGAGCACTTCACCCGCGGCGGCAACGGCACCATGATCGCGCGCGATCCTCTGGTACGGGTGCGCAACGCCAGCATCGAAGACATCGGCGACATCATCGGCCTGATCCAGCCGCTGGAAGAACAAGGCGTGCTGGTCAAGCGCAGCCGCGAACACCTGGAAGTGGAAATCGGCGAGTACTCGGTGCTGGAACACGACGGCAAGATCTACGGCTGCGTGGCCATGCACCCGTTCACCGACGCCGGCACCGCCGAACTGGCCTGCCTGGCGGTGGCGCAAGACAAGCGCGACGGCGGCTTCGGCGAAATGCTGCTCAAGCACGTGGAATACCAGGCGCGCACCCAGGGTCTACAATCGCTGTTCGTGCTCACCACCCAAACCGCGCACTGGTTCGTCGAACGCGGCTTCGCCGAGGCGGACAAGAGCGCGCTGCCGCTGGCGCGGCAGCAGTTCTACAACTATCAACGCCGGTCCAAGGTTTTCGTCAAGGTCTTGTAAGACTAGGGCCGCGCCGTGGTTGGAAGCGTTTCATCTCTGTGACACAATGTTGAATTAACCTTTTTCCGATATTTTAAGGATTGCGCCATGAGCAGAACCGTCAATTGCGTCAAGCTGGGCCGCGAAGCCGAAGCCCTCGACTTCCCGCCGCTGCCGGGCGAACTGGGCAAGCGTGTGTTTGAGAATGTATCCAAGGAAGCCTGGCAAGGCTGGCTGCGCTATCAAACCATGCTGATCAACGAAAACCGCCTGAGCCTGGCCGACGCCCGCGCCCGCCAGTACCTGGCCGCGCAGCTGGAAGCCTACTTCTTCGGCGACGGCGCCGACGCCCCGGCGGGCTATACCCCGCCGCAGAACTAATCTCCATGCCCAGCCCTCCAAGCGAGGGCTTTGTTTTTCCCTGAACTCTCCACTGTTGGCTTGAACCCCGTATGTCACACACGCAAGACTTGCTGATCAACCGCGAACTGGGCCTGCTCGAATTCAACCGCCGCGTGCTGGCCCAGGCCGAAGACGCCAACCTGCCGCTGCTGGAACGGCTGAAATTCCTGTGCATCGTGTCCTCCAACATGGACGAGTTCTTCGAAGTGCGCGTGGCCTGGCTGCAGGAAACCGCCGTGGCCACGCCGGAGCGCATCCTGGCCGACGGCTCCACGCCGGAACAGGCGCTGGCCAAGGTGGCCACCGCCGCGCACCAGCTGGTGCGCGACCAGTACGCGGTGATGAGCGAAGTGCTGTTCCCGGCGCTGCGCGAGGAAAACATCATCTTCCTGCGCCGCAGCGAGTGGAGCCAGGCGCAGCAGCAATGGGTGCAGGACTTTTTCTTCCGCGAGCTGATGCCCATCCTGACCCCTATTGGTCTGGACCCGTCCCACCCCTTCCCCAAGGTGCTGAACAAATCGCTTAACTTCGCGGTGGAACTGGAAGGCCGCGACGCCTTCGGCCGCGCCTCCGGCATCGCCATCGTGCAAGCGCCGCGCATCCTGCCGCGCGTGATCAAGCTGCCGGCCGAAGTCAGCGACGGCCATCGCCACACCTTCGTGTTCCTGTCCTCCATCCTGCACTCCCACGTGCACGAGCTGTTCAGCGGCATGGCGGTCAAGGGCTGCTACCAGTTCCGCGTGACCCGCGACAGCGAGCTGACGGTGGAAGACGAGGACGTGAAAAACCTGCGCACCGCGCTGCAGGGGGAATTGCGCCAGCGCCAGTTCGGCGACGCGGTGCGGCTGGAAATCGCCGACACCTGCCCGGCGCACATGGAAGAATTCCTGCTGACCCAGTTCAACCTCAAGCCGCGCGACGTCTACCGCGTCAACGGCCCGGTCAATCTGGTGCGGCTGATGCAGGTGCCGGACCTGGTGGATCGGCCGGATCTGAAGTTCACGCCCTTCATCCCCACGCTGCCGGAGATGTTGCGCAAGAAGACACCGCTGTTCGACGCCATCCGCAAGGGCGACATCCTGCTGCATCACCCATTCCAGAGCTTCCAGCCGGTGATAGACATGCTGACGCTGGCCGCGTCCGATCCGCACGTGGTGGCCATCAAGATGACGGTGTACCGCACCGGCACCGACTCGGTGCTGATGGAATCGCTGATCGCCGCCGCCCGCGCCGGCAAACAGGTGACCGTGGTGGTGGAACTGATGGCGCGCTTCGACGAAGAAGCCAATATCGGCTGGGCCAGCCGGCTAGAGGACGCCGGCGCCCACGTGGTCTACGGCGTGATCGGCTACAAGGTGCACGCCAAGATGCTGATGGTGGTGCGCCGCGAAGAACACGGCCTGCGCCGCTACGTGCATCTGGGCACCGGCAACTACCACCCGCGCACCGCCCGCCTCTACACCGACTTCGGCCTGCTGACCTGCAATGAGCAGATCGCCAGCGACGTCAACGACATCTTCGTGCAGCTGACCGGCCTGGGCCGCGCCAGCCAACTCAAGCTGCTGTTCCAGAGCCCGTTCACGCTGCACAGCATGGTGATGGAGGCGATAGACCGTGAAATCGCCCACGCCCAGGCCGGCAAACCGGCGCAGATCATCGCCAAGATGAACGCCCTGCTGGAAAGCCAGGTGATTCACGCGCTGTACCGCGCCAGCCAGGCCGGGGTCAAGATCCAGTTGATCGTGCGCGGCGTGTGCGCGCTGCGGCCCGGCGTGCCGGGCTTGTCCGACAACATCAGCGTGCGCTCCATTGTCGGCCGCTTCCTGGAACACCCGCGCGTGTTCTACTTCCACAACGACCGCAAGGAAGACCTGCTGATCGCCAGCGCCGACTGGATGGGCCGCAACTTCTTCCGCCGCATCGAAACCTGCGTGCCCATCGTCGACGCCAAGCTCAAGCGTCGGGTGATCAAGGAAGCACTGCGTCTGTACCTGGACGACAACGTCAACGCCTGGGACATGCTGCCGGACGGCAGCTACAAGCGCCGCACCTCCCGCGGCAAGCCGCATTGCGCGCAATTGCAGCTACTGGAAGAGTACACCCGCTGACACCCGGCCCGCGGCCACGCCGCGGGCGCCCTCCCCCGCAAGGACAACCATGGAAATCGCCGGCTACAGTCTCGCCGCCCTGCTCGTCATCGCCGGCCTGGCCGGCACCATGCTGCCCATCATTCCCGGCCTGCCGCTGATGTTCGGCGGGCTGCTGCTGGCCGCCTGGCTGGACAACTTCAACCACCTGGGCGCCATCAGCCTGATCATCATGGCCCTGCTCACCGCGCTGGGCCTGGTGATTGATTTCTTCGCCGGCCTGCTCGGCGCCAAGGCCAGCGGCGCCAGCAGCCAGGCGCTGTGGGGCGCCTTCATCGGCGGCATCGTCGGCATGTTCTTCGGCCTGGCCGGCGTGCTGCTCGGCCCGCTGGTCGGCGCCATCATCGGCGAGTTCATCGCCCGCAAGGACGCCTTCCAGGCCGGCAAGGTCGGCATCGGCACCTTCATCGGCTTCATCGTCGGCGCGGTGGCCAAGGTGGCCTGCGCCTTCGCCATGCTGGCGACCGCGGCGCTGGCGCTACTGTTCTAGCGGCCGGCTACGCGGCCGCGTGGCTGGCCTAAACCGGGGGATTTGGTAGAATCCCGGTTTATCCCCTTTCAATCCAGCGTGAATACCGATGGCACAATATGTAATGTCCATGCTCCGCGTGAGCAAGATCGTTCCGCCCAAGCGCCAGATCATCAAGGACATCTCCCTGTCCTTCTTCCCCGGCGCCAAGATCGGCCTGCTGGGCCTGAACGGCGCCGGTAAATCCACCGTGCTGCGCATCATGGCCGGCGCGGACAAGGAATACGAAGGCGAGGTGCAGCACCTGGCCGGCGTCAAGATCGGCTACCTGCCGCAGGAACCGCAGCTGGACCCGGAAAAAACCGTGCGCGAGGAAGTGGAAAGCGGCATGGGCGACGTGATGGGCGCGCAGAAGCGCCTGGAAGAGGTGTACGCCGCCTACGCCGACCCGGACGCCGACTTCGACGCGCTGGCCGAAGAACAGGCCAAGCTGGAAGCCATCATCGCCGCCGGCGCCAACGACAACGTCGAACACCAGCTGGAAATCGCCGCCGACGCGCTGCGCCTGCCGCCGTGGGACGCCAAGATCGGCCCGCTGTCCGGCGGCGAGAAGCGCCGCGTGGCGCTGTGCAAGCTGCTGCTGTCCAAGCCCGACATGCTGCTGCTGGACGAACCCACCAACCACCTGGACGCGGAATCGGTGGAATGGCTGGAGCAATTCCTGGTGCGCTTCCCCGGCACCGTGGTGGCCGTCACCCACGACCGCTACTTCCTGGACAACGCCGCCGAATGGATTCTGGAACTGGACCGCGGCGAAGGCATCCCGTGGAAAGGCAATTACTCCAGCTGGCTGGAACAGAAGGAAGCCCGCCTGGCGCAGGAAGCCAAGAGCGAAGGCGCGCGCATGAAGGCGATGAAGCAGGAACTGGAATGGGTGCGCCAGAACCCGAAAGGCCGCCAGGCCAAGTCCAAGGCGCGTCTGGCCCGCTTCGAGGAGCTGTCCAGCTACGAAACCCAGAAGCGCAACGAAACCCAGGAAATCTTCATTCCGGTGGCCGAGCGCCTGGGCAATGAGGTGATCGAGTTCAACGGCGTGTCCAAGGGCTTCGGCGACCGCCTGCTGATCGACAATCTCAGCTTCAAGGCCCCGCCGGGCGCCATCGTCGGCATCATCGGCCCCAACGGCGCCGGTAAATCGACGCTGTTCAAGATGATTGCCGGCAAGGAACAGCCGGACAGCGGCGAGGTCAAGATTGGCCAGACCGTGCAGATGGCCTTTGTCGAGCAGACCCGCGAGGGCCTGGACGGCGACAAGACCGTGTTCGAGGACGTGGCCGCCGGCGCCGACATCCTCACCGTGGGCAAGTTCGAAATGTCCAGCCGCGCCTACCTCGGCCGCTTCAACTTCAAGGGCGCCGATCAGCAGAAAAAAGTGGGCATGCTCTCCGGCGGCGAACGCGGCCGCCTGCACCTGGCCAAGACCCTGCTCCAGGGCGGCAACGTGCTGCTGCTGGACGAACCCTCCAACGATCTGGACGTGGAAACCCTGCGCGCGCTGGAAGACGCGCTGCTGGAATACGCTGGCACCGTGTTCGTGATCTCTCACGACCGCTGGTTCCTGGACCGTATCGCCACCCACATCCTGGCGGCGGAAGGCGAATCGCAATGGACCTTCTTCGACGGCAACTATCAGGAATACGAGGCCGACAAGAAGAAACGCCTGGGCGAGGAAGCCGCCAAGCCCAAGCGGATCCGCTACAAGCCGATCAGCCGTTAAGAGCCTGGTTACGATCTGCTGCGCGTCGGCGATACGGCTCATGTACCTCAAGTACATTCCGCTTTCTCTGCCGTTTTCGCCTTGTCTCGCCTTAGCTCGCGCGATCGTAAACA
>NZ_LDUI01000016.1:0-132718 GCF_001043555.1 Chromobacterium sp. LK1
AGAACGTGTTCACGATCTCGCGAGCTAAGGCGAGACAAGGCGAAAACGGCTGAGAAAGCGGAATGTACGGTTGGTACATGAGCATTTCGAAGCCGTTTTCAACGCCGTATCGCCGACGCGCAGCAGATCGTAAACAGGTTCTGACGTCAAACTGCTGTTTGAGTGCTCGGTAATGTACCGTAACTGGAACCGCTCGCAAAGAAGTCCGCTGCAAACTGCCGCCGTCGCCGGAGTGGGGAAGGCGGCGCGCCGGTTTTCTTTTTCAATGGAATAGGTTACAATCGCGTCGGTTAGGGATGGGCGTTTCGCCCATTTTTTATTTGTGGAAAAAGCAATGGATGTTCGTTTGCTGCTGGAAAACACCCTGCCGGGTCTCGGCTATGAGTTGGTCGACTTTGAAATGACCCCAGGGGGCGGTTTTCGCGTTTTTATCGACAAGCCGGGTGGCATCACCGTGGAAGACTGCGTCCAGGTGAGCAATCACTTTACCCGCCTTTTCATGGTCGAGAACATCGACTACGAGCGACTCGAAGTGTCTTCGCCGGGCTTGGACCGTCCGCTGAAGAAAGAGGCTGATTTCGTCCGCTTCGCTGGAAAGCTTGCCAAGATCAAGACGCGCATGCCGATCGAGCAGCAGAAGAAATTTACCGGTCGTCTTGCCGGGGTCGAGGAAGACTCTGTGAAGCTGGATGTGGATGGCCGCATCGTGGCGATTCCGTTTGCCAATATCGACAAGGCCAGGCTAGAGCCTGAGTTTTGATGTCTGGACGGCCATAAAGCCACGCAAAAGGACAAAAATCGGAGAGGAATGAATGAGTCGCGAGATTTTGTTGCTGGTGGATGCCCTGGCGAGCGAAAAGAATGTCAGCAAGGATGTGGTGTTCTCCGCCCTTGAAATGGCGCTTGCCTCGGCAACCAAGAAAAAATTTACCGATGACGAGATGGACGTGCGCGTCGAAATCGATCGTCACAGCGGTCAGTACCAGACCTTCCGCCGCTGGCTGGTGGTGGAAGACGAGCTGCTGGAATCGGAAAGCAAGGAAATCGGCTTGGTCGACGCTCGTGAGCGCGATCCGCGCATAGAGCTGGGCGCTTACATCGAAGAGTCGATGGAGGCCGTGGAGTTTGGCCGCATCGGCGCGCAAACCGCCAAGCAAGTGATTCTGCAGCGCATTCGCGACGCCGAGCGCGAACAGTTGCTGAACGAGTTCCTGCAGCGCCGCGAGCACCTGGTGACCGGCACCATCAAGCGCATCGAACGCGGCAACGCCATCGTCGAATGCGGCAAGCTGGAAGCGGTGCTGCCGCGCGATCAGATGATCCCCAAGGAAAACCTGCGCGTGGGCGACCGCGTCAAGGCTTTCCTGTTGCGCATCGATCGCCTGGGCCGCGGCCCGCAGCTGGTGCTGTCGCGCACCTCTCCGGAGTTCCTGACCAAGCTGTTCGAACTGGAAGTGCCGGAAATCGACGAAGGCCTGCTGGAAATCAAGGCCGCCGTGCGTGATTCGGGGATGCGCGCCAAGATCGCCGTCAAGGCCAATGACGCCCGCATCGATCCGCAAGGCACCTGCATCGGCATGCGCGGTTCGCGCGTGCAGTCGGTCAGCCAGGAGTTGGGCGGCGAACGCATCGACATCGTGCTGTGGGCGCCGGAACCGGCTCAGTTCGTGATCAACGCGCTGTCGCCGGCTGAAGTCAGCCGCATCATGGTGGACGAAGACAACCACAGCATGGACGTGGTGGTGGAAGAGGAACAGCTGGCGCTGGCCATCGGCCGTAGCGGCCAGAACGTCAAGCTGGCCGCCGAGTTGACCGGCTGGTACCTCAACATCATGACCGTTGCCGAGGCAGAAGAAAAACACCAGGCGGAAGATGCCGCTGTCCGCGATCTGTTCGTGAACGCCCTGGGCGTGAGCGAGGATGTCGCCGCCGTACTGGTGCAAGAAGGCTTCGCCGCTTTGGAAGAAGTGGCGTATGTGCCGATTGCGGAAATGCTGGAAATTGAAGGGTTTGATGAGGAGCTGGTCAACGACCTGCGCAGCCGCGCGCGTGACGCTCTTTTGACACAGGCTATTGCGTCCGAAGAAAAAGTGGAAAGCGTTTCCGATGGCCTGCGCGATATCGAGGGCCTGGACGCCGAGCTGGTTCGCAAGCTGGCCGATGGCGGCGTGATCACCCGCGACGACCTGGCCGACCTGGCCGTGGACGATCTGGTGGACATGACCGGCATGGAGGCCGAGACCGCCCGCGCCGTCATCATGAAGGCGCGCGAGCACTGGTTCGACCAGTAAGGCCTGTCCGGAAAGAATTTACAGAATTTGGGAAGACGCATGGTTTTGACAAACGTAAAACAATTTGCCAGTGAGCTGAACCTCACACCGGAACGCCTGCTGGAACAGCTGGGCGCGGCCGGCGTGAGCAAGCGCTCGCCGGATGACGCGCTATCCGCGCAAGACAAGTCCCAGCTTCTTGACTATCTGAAGCGCTCCCATGGCGCGCGCGACGAAGAGTCGCGCATTGCGCTGACGCGCAAGTCCACCAGCGAGATCAAGACCGCCGACGGCAGCACCGTCAAGGTTGAGACTCGCAAGAAGCGCTTCGTGGTGCGTCCGGAAGACGCCGCAGCCGCTCAGCCGGCCGCAGCGGAATCCCGCCCGGCCGAGCCGGTGAAGGCGCCGGAACCGGCGCCCGCGCCTGCTCCGCAAGTCGTGGAAGCCAAGCCCGAGCCTAAGCCGCCGGTGGTGGAAGCCAAGCCTGAGCCGAAACCCGAGCCCAAGCCGCAAGCCGCGGCCGCCAAGCCGGAAGCCAAGCCTGCGGCGGAAGCTCCGCGCCAGGAAGCGGCCAAGCCGGCCGCTCCGGCGCCGCGCCCGACCGTGGCCTCCATCCTGAGCCCGGAAGAAATCGCCGCTCGCGAAGCCGAGGAAAAGCGTCAAGCCGCTTTCCGCGCGCGTCAAGAAGCGCTGATGCGCGAAAAGATCGAGCGCGAAGAGCGCCGTCAGGCCGCGCGCCAGGCCGCGCTGCAGCCGCCGCCGCCGCCGGCTCCCGAGCCGGTGCGCGCCGCTGAACCGGCCCGCCGCGATGAGCCGCGCCGCGACGACCGTCGTCCGGCCGGCGACAACCGTGGCCCGCGTCCGGCAGGCGACAACCGTGGTCCGCGTCCGGCAGGCGACAACCGTGGCCCGCGCCCGGCAGGCGACAACCGTGGTCCGCGTCCGGCTGGCGACAACCGTGGCCCGCGCCCGGCTGGCGACAACCGCGGTCCGCGTCCGGCTACGGCTGGCGCGCCCGGCGCGCCGGCGGTGCCGGCCACCGTGGCCGGCCGTCCCGACGCCAAGAAGGGCGGCAGCGGTAACAAGAAGGGTGGCGATCGCTGGGATGACAACAAGAAGGGTGGCCGCGGTCTGAAGACCAAGGGCGGCGACGCCGGCAATGATTGGAAATCCCGTGGCGGCAAGAACCGTCACAAGCAGAACAATCAGCACGCCTTCCAGGCGCCGACCGAGCCCATCGTGCATGAAGTGCTGGTGCCGGAAACCATTTCCGTCGCCGACCTGGCGCACAAGATGGCCGTCAAGGCCGTCGAGGTGATCAAGGCGCTGATGAAGATGGGCATGATGGTGACCATCAACCAGGTGCTGGATCAGGAAACCGCGATGATCGTGGTGGAAGAGATGGGCCACGTGCCGAAGGCGGCTCAGGCTGACGATCCGGAAGCCTATCTGGAACTGAGCGGCGGCGAATCCGCAGTGGAAGCGGTGGAACTGCCGCGCTCCCCGGTGGTGACCGTGATGGGTCACGTCGACCACGGCAAGACCTCGTTGCTGGACTACATACGCCGCGCCAAGGTCGCTGCGGGCGAAGCCGGCGGCATTACCCAGCATATTGGTGCTTACCACGTGGAAACCCCGCGCGGCATGATCACCTTCCTGGATACCCCGGGTCACGAAGCGTTTACCGCGATGCGTGCCCGTGGCGCCAAGGCCACCGACATCGTGGTGCTGGTGGTGGCGGCCGACGACGGCGTGATGCCGCAGACCATCGAAGCCATTCACCATGCCAAAGCGGCCAAGGTGCCGATGGTGGTGGCGGTCAACAAGATCGACAAGCAGGGCGCCAACGTAGAGCGCATCCGCCAGGAACTGGTATCGCATGAAGTGGTGCCGGAAGACTGGGGCGGCGACACCCAGTTCGTCGAAGTGTCGGCCAAGATGGGCCTGAACATCGACGCGCTGCTGGAAGCCATTCTGCTGCAAGCCGAAGTGCTGGAGCTGAAGGCTCCGGTGGATGCGCCGGCCAAGGGCATCATCGTCGAGGCCCGCCTCGACAAGGGCCGCGGCCCGGTGGCCACGCTGCTGGTACAGTCCGGCACCCTGAAGAAGGGCGACGTGGTACTGGCTGGCACCGCTTTTGGCCGTGTCCGCGCGATGATGGACGAAAACGGCAAGGCCATCGAATCCGCCGGTCCGGCGATTCCGGTGGAAATCCTGGGTCTGTCCGACGTGCCGCAAGCCGGCGAAGACGCGATGGTGCTGACCGACGAGAAGAAGGCGCGTGAAATCGCCCTGTTCCGCGCCGGCAAGTTCCGCGACGTGCGTCTGGCCAAGCAGCAAGCGGCCAAGCTGGAGAATATGTTCGCGCAGATGGCGGAGGGCGAGGTGCAAACCCTGTCCATCATCATCAAGGCCGACATGCAAGGTTCCTACGAAGCGCTGGCCGGCAGCTTGCAAAAGCTGTCCACCGACGAAGTACGCGTGGGCATCCTGCACTCCGGCGTGGGTGGCATCTCGGAATCCGACGTCAACCTGGCGATCGCTTCCAAGGCCATCGTGATCGGCTTCAACACCCGTGCCGACGCCGCCGCCCGCAAGCTGGCGGAGAGCGAAGGCGTGGACATCCGCTACTACAACATCATCTATGATGCTGTGGACGAAGTGAAAGCGGCGTTGTCCGGCATGCTGGCTCCGGAGAAGAAAGAACAGATCCTGGGCACGGTGGAAATCCGTCAGGTGATTCCGGTGTCCAAGGTGGGCAATATCGCGGGTTGCATGGTGACCGACGGCATGATCAAGCGTACCGCTTCGATCCGTCTGATCCGCAACCACGTGGTGGTGCATACCGGCGAACTGGACTCCTTGAAGCGCTTCAAGGACGACGTGAAGGAAGTGAAGCAGGGCTACGAATGCGGCCTGATGCTGAAAAACTTCAACGACATCCAGGAAGGCGACCAACTGGAAGCGTTCGAAATCGTGGAAGTGGCGCGTTCCCTGTAAGCGGGACGCCAGGGGCGGGTGCCGGTCTGACCGTGAGGTCGGCGGGCGCTCGCCTTTTTTAATTTTGCCGCGAAAACCACGAAATGACATGGCGGCCCGGGCCGTGCCATTTCGTGGATTTCGTGGTCTGAGCGGCGGCGACGCCGCGTAAAGTTGATTGGAAGTGATATGGCAAAAGCCAAAAAAGGTTTCTCCCGTTCCGACCGCATCGCCGAGCAGATTCAGCGCGAGCTGGCGGAACTGACCCGCAAGGGCCTGAAGGACCCGCGCGCCGGTTGGATCACCATCACCCTGGTGCAAGTGACCCGCGATTATTCGCACGCCAAGGTGTTCTACACCGTGATGGACGAGAAAACCCGCGAAGCGACGCAGGAAGCGCTGGAAAGCTCCGCCGGCTATCTGCGCTCCGAACTGGGCCGCAGCATCAAGATCTTCACCACGCCGCAGCTGCACTTCGTCTACGACGAATCGGTGGAGCGCGGCATGCATATGACCAGCCTGATCAATCAGGTGGCGCGCGAGGACGCCGAGAAGTTCGGCGTTCAGGAAGCCGCATCCGGCGAGGATGGCGCCGAGGGCAAGGAATGAGCAAGCCGCGCAGCAATCGCCGCCCGATAGATGGCGTGCTGCTGATAGACAAGCCCTACGACATCTCCAGCAACGGCGCGCTGCAGAAGGCGCGCTGGCTGCTGAACGCCGCCAAGGCCGGCCATACCGGCGTGCTGGACCCGCTGGCCACCGGCCTGCTGCCGGTGTGCCTGGGCGAGGCCACCAAGTTTTCGTCTTATCTGCTGGACGCGGACAAGGGTTATCGCGCCACGGTGAAGTTCGGCGTGGTCACCACCACCGGCGATGTCGAGGGCGAGGTGGTGTCCGAGCGCCCGGTCGTGTTCGACCGCGAGGGCCTGCTGGCGGCGATGGAGGCGTTCCGCGGCGAAATCTCCCAGGTGCCGCCGATGTATTCGGCGCTCAAGCATCAGGGCAAGCCGCTCTACGAGTACGCGCGCGCCGGCATCGAGATCGAGCGCGAAGCGCGGCGGGTGCATATCCGCAAGTTGGAGTTGATCAGCCTGGATGGAGACAGCGCGGTGATCGAGGTGCTGTGCAGCAAGGGCACTTATATCCGCACCCTGGCCTGCGACATCGGCGAAGCCTTGGGCTGTGGCGCGCATCTGACCGGTTTGCGCCGTACCGCCACCGGCGGCTTCACGCTGGACGAGGCCTTGCAACTGGCGGATATCGAAGCGCTGGAGATGCCGCAGCGCGAGGCCTTGCTGCTGCCGGCCGACATCTTGGTGCGCCATCTGCCCGAGGCGGAATTGGTGGCCGAGGAGGCCGGGCGTTTCATGCACGGACAGCCCGTGCGTTTTACCGAAAAATGTGCGAAAATGCAGCGTTTCCGGATTTACCGCGAGGGAAGCCGGGAATTCTTGGGGCTGGGCGAGGCGCGCGACGATGGTCGCCTGCATCCGATCCGGCTCCTGGCGAGCAAGGCGGAGACGTCTTGAACGCCGGCGGCCCTAGGGCCGCGTACCGGAGTGTTGATGGGTTGCGAGGGTTTCGGCCTTGGCTGCTCGCTGCACTTGTCGGGTTGAAAAACCCCTACTGATAATTTGGAGTTACCCCAAATGGCAATGACCGCCGCTCAAAAAGCAGACATCGTTAAAGACTTCCAGCGCAGCGAAGGCGACACCGGTTCGTCCGAAGTGCAAGTGGCTCTGTTGACCGCTCGCATCAACGACCTGACCCCGCACTTCAAAGCCAACACCAAGGATCACCACAGCCGTCGTGGTCTGTTGAAGCTGGTTAGCCGTCGTCGTCGTCTGCTGGACTACCTGAAGCGCACCGATGCCGATAGCTATCGCGCATTGATCGCCCGTCTGGGTCTGCGCAAGTAAGGTTGGGTTTTGGAAAAGTCGCAGCGTGCTGCGACTTTTTCATGCCACATCAAGATCGCGAGCATTACTGCTGTAACAACGGGGGGAGCCTCTAAAAATTCGGATCGATATGCTTTGGTCAGAATTTTTAGGGGTTCCCGTTGTTTTTTTAGCTTGCGATTATTTGTCACACACAAAAGATTAGGGAAACCCTGTGTTCAATAAAATCACCAAGTCTTTCCAATACGGCCGTCACACCGTGACCGTGGAAACCGGCGAAGTCGCGCGTCAGGCGTCCGGCTCCGTCATCGTCTCCGTTGAAGACACCGTGGTGCTGGTCTCCGTGGTTGGCGGCAAGAACGTCAAGCCGGGCCAGGACTTCTTCCCGCTGACCGTGGACTACCTGGAGCGCACCTACGCCGCCGGCAAGATCCCGGGCGGCTTCTTCAAGCGCGAAGGCAAGCAGTCCGAGAAGGAAGTGCTGACCAGCCGCCTGATCGACCGTCCGATCCGTCCGCTGTTCCCGGAAGGCTTCTTCCATGACGTGCAAATCGTCGCCACCGTGATGTCGCTGAACCCGGAAGTGGATTCCGACATCCCGGCGATGATCGGCGCTTCCGCCGCTCTGGCCATCTCCGGCCTGCCGTTCGCCGGCCCGATCGGCGCCGCCCGCGTTGGTTACGCCAATGGCGAATACATCCTGAACCCGACTCGCACCGAACTGGCCACCTCCGAAATGGATCTGGTGGTTGCCGGTACCGAGCGCGCGGTGCTGATGGTGGAATCCGAAGCCAAGGAACTGCCGGAAGCCGTGATGCTGGGCGCCGTGGTGTTTGGTCACGAGCAAATGCAAGCCGCGATCAAGGCCATCAACGAACTGGCCGACGAAGTGAACCCGGTGATGTTCGACTGGGCCGCTCCGGTCGCCAATGAAGAACTGATCGCCCAAGTGCGCGCCATCGCCGGCGAGCAACTGGCCAACGCCTTCCGCCTGCGCCAGAAGCAAGCCCGCACCGTGGCGATCAACGAAGCCTGGGACGCGGTCAAGTCCGGCCTGATCAACGAAAACACCGACACCCTGAAGGCCAATGAGATCAAGGGCATCTTCAAGGGTCTGGAAGCCGAGATCGTTCGCGGTCAGATCCTGGCCGGCGACGCGCGCATCGACGGTCGCGACACCCGCACCGTGCGCCCGATCAGCATCCGCAACAACGTGCTGCCGCGCACCCACGGTTCCGCGCTGTTCACCCGTGGCGAAACCCAGGCCATGGTGGTGACCACGCTGGGCACCAAGCAGGACGAGCAGATCATCGACGCGCTGGCCGGTGAATACACCGAGCGCTTCATGCTGCACTACAACTTCCCGCCGTATTCCACCGGTGAAGCCGGCCGCATGGGCCCGCCGAAGCGCCGTGAAATCGGCCACGGCCGTCTGGCCAAGCGCGCGCTGGTTGCCGTGCTGCCGCCGGAATCGGAATTCGGTTACTCGATGCGCGTGGTGTCGGAAATCACCGAGTCCAACGGTTCTTCCTCCATGGCTTCGGTATGTGGCGGCTGCCTGTCGCTGCTGTCCGCTGGCGTGCCGCTGAAGGCGCACGTGGCCGGCATCGCCATGGGTCTGATCCTGGAAGGCAACCGCTTCGCGGTGCTGACCGACATCCTGGGCGATGAAGATCATCTGGGCGACATGGACTTCAAAGTGGCCGGTACCGCCGCAGGCGTGACCGCGCTGCAGATGGACATCAAGATCCAGGGCATCACCAAGGAAATCATGCAGGTGGCGCTGGATCAGGCCAAAGAAGGCCGCATGCACATCCTGGGTCTGATGAAGGAAGCCGTGGAAGGCCCGCAAGAGCTGTCCGCCCACGCTCCGCGTCTGTACGTGATGAAGATCAACCCGGACAAGATCCGCGAAGTGATCGGCAAGGGCGGCGAAACCATCCGCTCCATCACCAAGGACACCGGCTGCGAGATCAATATCGAGGAAGATGGCACCATCACCATCGCTTCGGTCAGCAACGAAGGCGCGGAAGCCGCCAAGAAGCGCATCGAAGAGATCACTGTTGAAGTGGAAGTGGGCAAGGTGTACGAAGGCACCGTGGTCAAGATCCTCGACAACAATGTCGGCGCCATCGTCTCCATCCTGCCGGGCAAGGATGGCCTGGTCCACATTTCCCAGATCGCCAACGAGCGCATCAAGAACGTGGCCGACTATCTGAAAGAAGGCCAGGTTGTGAAGGTCAAGGCCATCGAAATGGACGATCGCGGCCGCATCCGCCTGTCCATCAAGGCCCTGCTGGAAGAAGAAGCGAAAACCGCGCAAGCGACTGCCGATTCCTTCGGCCTGAAGGCCCAGTAAATCAGCCTGAGTGCCGCTCCACTCCGGAGCGGCTACCGGCTAGCATCCCCCCCTGCCAAGGCAGGGGGTTTTTTACGACTGCGAGTTGAGCGTGATGGATGAAACGCGTATCGAGTTCAGCGGCGGCAAGGTGCTGCTGCTGATCATCGCCGCCCTGGCTTTTGTCGTGATCGGCTATTCCATGTGGACTGCGCCGGACACGGAGATCAGCCTGATCCGGCGTTATGGTGCTGGAGGCGTGGCAATGGCCTTCTTCGGCGCTGCCTGCTTGCTTGGTCTGCGGCAATGTCTGCAGAACAAGCCGGCGCTGGTTTTCAACGCGCAGGGGCTGTGGGATCGCTCCAGTCAGATCGCCGTTGGGCTTATCGTCTGGACGGATATCGTCGGCTGGGAAGTCTCGGCGGTGCGCGGTCAGAAGTTTTTGATCATAAAGGTGAGAACACCGGGCAAGTATCTGAGCCAGCTGGGACCCGTGGCGCGGCTATTCGGCCATTTCAATTTCATATGCTATGGCAGTCCGATCGCCATTGCGTCCGGTGCTGTGCAAGCAAGCTTCGACGAGCTGCTAGCCTTGGTCGAGCGATATCATCGATGCTACGGCTCGGGTGCCGCCGCCCGGTGCTAGTCATCGCTATGCGCGCCGAGCGCTGCCGCGGCTCGGCGCTTTCCATGGGCAGTATTCAGGGCTGGGCCGGCTTGATCGCCATGCCGCGCGCCAGCAGCCTGGCGCTGTCGCGACACCAGTCGTCGATCAGGCTTTCCAGGCTCTCCAGCTTGACCGCCTCGCCGCGCTGGAGGCTCTTGTCGCTCTTGCGCAGATTGACGCTGCCGGCCAGCAGCTTGCCGCTATTGGCGTCTTCCAGCTGTGCCATGCTGCCCACCTTGGTCAGATAGGGCTCCTTGCCGGCGGCCAGCCGGCCCAGATTGAACACCGCCTTGATCGGCAGGATGTCCAGCGGCTCCACCCCCGGCCGTTCCTGAGCCATGCCGGTGACGGCCACGCGCAGGCGGGCGCTGTCCGGCAGCGCCTCGCGGCTGACCGGGATGCCGACCTTGTGCAACTCCTCGGTCATCCGCCGCTGGAAATAGGCGGCGATGCGGTTTTCCTCGCCGCTCTGCAGTAATTGCCAATCGCCGTCAGCCTGGTGGCGCATGAAATACAGCGGCTCCACCACGATGGATTTGTAAGCGCTTAGTTGCGCGTCCGGCGCGCGGTACAGCCGTTGCGAGGCGTTGCGCTCAGAGGCCTTGAACGCGGTCAGCGGCAAGCTGAACAAGGTTTGCGGGGCCGCGGCGTCCTGGGCCAGGGCGGGCAGGGCGGCCAGTAATAGCAGGCCAAGCGTGAGGGTTTTGCGCATGATGCGCTCCTGTTAGAGGTTGTGCGGGCGCGCCATCCGCGCGCAGCGGCGGATCTGGCGGCAACCGCGGCTAGACCGCCGGCATCGCGCAGGCGTTCCCCGGCTTCACAGATCTTTGCATTCCACCATCATCATGCTAGCAGCCGGCAGCGGCGGCGCGCGATTTTGATCTTGAGCATTGAATACCACATTAATACCAGTTAGCCTGTGCCCACGGTGGCATGCGGATGACGAATGGGAGACGCGGCGGGGGAGGCTCCGTCGCGAGGCGCGCCACGCAAATCGCAGAGGTGAGCATGAGGACGAAACAACTATTGGCGGCGGGCCTGTTGTCGGCCAGCGCGCTGGCTTGGGCGCAGCCGGATGTCGCGGCGCTGGCGCGGGACCTGTCTCTGGCGGTGGCGGTGGACAGCAATAAGGGCGCGGCCGCCGGCGCGCGCTGCGTGGAACTGGGCGCGGACTGGGGCAGTTGCCTGCAAGGGCGGCTGATCCTGCAAAACCATGGTCAGTCCGCGGTCCCGGCCAAGGACTGGACCTTGTACCTGCACAGCATCCGACGTTTGCTGCAGCTGGACAGCCCGGACTTCGAGCTGAGCCATCTGACCGGAGACTTGTATCGGCTGACGCCCAAGCCCGGCTTCGCCGGCATCGCCGCCGGCGCCAAGCTGGAGCTGCCCTTGGTGGCCGAGTACTGGATGTTGCACAACAGCGACGTGCTGCCGCGGCCTTATCTGGTGGCCGATGGCCAGGCGCCGGCGGTGCTGGCGCGCAATGATGATGATGACGCCAGCTATCTGCTGCCGCTGCCGGGCGATGAATGGAAGTCGCCGGCGGGCGAGGCGCGGCCCTTGATGGACACCGCCGAGCGCTATCGCGAATTCGCGCGCCGCGGCCCGCAACTGGCCGCCGCCGATGTGGCCGCGCGTGTGATTCCCGCCGCGCTGCGCGTCAAGCCGGACGGCGGCAAGGCGGCGGTGAACGGGCTGAGCTGGCGGCTGCCGGCGCTGGCCCCGGACGCGCGCGCGGCGCTGGCGCAGCGCGGCCATCAATTGGGCCTGGCCGATCAGGGCCTGCCGGTCAGCGGCGCCGTGGTCAAGGACTTGCCGGCCGATATCGCCGTCGCCGGCGGTTACCGCCTGCGAGTGACGCGCGGCGGCGCGCGCGTGGACGCGCATGACGCCGCCGGCCTGTTCTACGGCGCGCAGACCCTGCTGGGCCTGATACCGCAGGGTGGCGGCGAGATCCCGACGCTGACGCTGGAGGACGCGCCGCGCTACGAGCACCGCGGCTTCATGGTGGACGTGGCGCGCAATTTCCGTCAGCCGGCCACGCTCAAGCGCCTGATCGAGCAGATGGCCGCCTACAAGCTCAACAAGCTGCATCTGCATCTGTCTGACGACGAAGGCTGGCGCTTGCAGATCAACGGCCTGCCGGAATTGACCGAGGTCGGCGCGCGCCGCTGTCACGACCTGAACGAGGATAGCTGCCTGCTGCCGCAACTGGGTTCCGGTCCGGACAATCGCTCCGGCGGCGGCTATCTGAGCCGCGAACAGTATGTGGAATTGCTGCGTTACGCCAAGGCGCGCTTCATCGAGGTGATTCCGGAAATCGACATGCCGGCGCATGCGCGCGCGGCGGTGATGGCGATGGAGCGGCGCTACCGCCATCTCCAGCAACTGGGCCAGCCGGAAGCGGCCTCCGCCTACCGGCTGATCGATCCGCAAGACCGTTCCAACACCTTGTCGGTGCAATTCTACGACCGCCACACCTATGTCAATCCCTGCGTGCCCGGCGTGCCGCGCTTCATCGACAAAGTGGTGTCGGAAGTGGCCGCCATGCATCGCGAGGCCGGCGCGCCGCTGGCGGTCTGGCATTTCGGCGGCGACGAGGCCAAGAACATACTGCTGGGCGGCGGCTTCCAGGATTTGTCCGGCCAGGACCCGGCCAAGGGCAAGATCAAGCTGGCGGAGCAGGACAAGCCCTGGGCGCGCTCGCCGGCCTGCCGCGCGTTGCTGGCGGAGCGGCCGGGGAAAACCACGGCCGATCTGCCCTTGCAGTTCGCCGAGGATGTCAGCCGCATCCTGGCGCGGCACGGTGTCGCCACGATGGGGGCTTGGCAGGACGGTTTGAAGGGCGCGAAATCGCCCAAGGACTTCGCCACTTCCAAGGTGATGGTCACAGAATGGGACGCCTTGTTCTGGGGCGCGGCCAAGGAGGCGCATGAGTTCGCCAACAAGGGTTTCCAGACCGTGCTGGCAATGCCGGATTATTTGTACTTCGACTTCCCTTATGAGCTGAACCCCAAGGAACGCGGCTATTACTGGGCCTCGCGCGCAACCGACAGCTACAAGGTGTTCAGCTTCGCGCCGGACAATCTGCCGCAGAACGCCGAGGTGATGACGGATCGCCAGGGCAAGGCCTTCGAAGTGCCCAGCGAGGCGGCGCCGGCGCGCTTCGCCGGCATCCAGGGCCAGGCCTGGAGCGAGGTGATGCGCAGCGACGCCCAGTTTGAATACATGGCCTATCCACGCTTGCTGGCATTGGCCGAGCGCGCCTGGCACCGCGCGGGCTGGGAACGGCCTTATCGCCAGGGCGAGCGTTATCAGCTGGGCGTCAGCCATCTGGTGGATCGCGCGGCCTTGAACCGGGATTGGCAGCAGTTCGCCGCGGTGCTGGGCTGGCGTGAGGCGGCCAAGCTGGAGCGCGCCGGCATCGGCCTGCGCATCGCGCCGCCGGGCCTGGCTAGCGGATCGGCCGCGGTGCTGACGGAATTCCCCGGCCAGGCGCTGCAGTTCTCGCCGGACGGGCACAACTGGACGCCATACCGGCCGGGCCAGGGTGCCGAGGCGCCTTATTGGTGCGGCGTCAGCGGCGATGGCGCGCGCTTTAGCCGGCAGGAGACGCGCGGCGGCGACTGAGCGCCGATGCGGACAAGGCAAGGACGCCCGGGCCGCTAGCCCGGGCGTTTTTCATCGCGGATCGCGGTTTCGACGTTGATAGGACAATAATATTGATCTATCTTGCTGATCTCGAAGCGCGCCGGAGGGCGGCGCTTACAGCCGGTTTGGGCACAGCTGGCGGCTGTAATGGATGTTGTCGGACAAAATTTATTGCGCTGTATCAAGGAATGTATACGCCGGTGTCGCAAACCGGATATGGATTTGCGACGGGCTTACCTTAGAATCATTGAAACTTCATGAAATCGTCGATAAAGCCGGCATCACGACTGGTCCTGGATTTTATGAGACGGATAAGAAACAACGATAGAGCAGGAAGGGAACCATCAAGATGAGCAATACTGTAACGCGCGCCGATTTCGACCAGGTCATGGTCCCCAATTACGGCCCGGCCGGCTTCATTCCGGTCAAGGGCCTGGGTTCCCGCGTATGGGACCAGAGCGGCCGCGAATTCATCGATTTCGCCGGCGGCATCGCCGTCAACTCGCTGGGCCATTGCCACCCGCAGCTGGTGGCGGCCTTGACCGAGCAGGCTTCCAAGCTGTGGCACGTGTCCAATGTGTTCACCAACGAGCCGGCCTTGAAGCTGGGCAAGCTGCTGACCGAGACCACCTTCGCCGAGCGCGTGTTCTTCTGCAACTCCGGCGCGGAAGCCAATGAAGCCGCGTTCAAGCTGGCGCGCAAATACGGCTCCGATCACTTCGGTCCGGAAAAGAACCAGATCCTGGCCTGCAAGAACTCCTTCCACGGCCGCACCCTGTTCACCGTCAGCGTCGGCGGCCAGCCCAAGTACACCGAAGGCTTCGGCCCGGTGCCGGGCGGCATCGCCCACTTCGAATACAACGACATCGCATCGCTGAAAGCGGCCATCTCCGACCAGACCTGTGCGGTGGTGATCGAACCCATCCAGGGCGAGGGCGGCGTGATGCCGGCCGACAAGGCCTTCCTGGAAGCCGCGCGCCAGTTGTGCGACCAGCACAATGCGTTGTTGGTGTTCGATGAAGTGCAAAGCGGCGTCGGCCGCACCGGCTCGCTGTTCGCCTATCAGGAATACGGCGTGACCCCGGACATCCTCAGCTCCGCCAAGGGCATAGGCGGCGGTTTCCCGATCGGCGCGATGCTGACCACCGAGAAAGTGGCCAAGAGCTTCGGCATCGGCACCCATGGCTCGACCTACGGCGGCAACCCGCTGGCCTGCGCGGTGGCGCACAAGGTGCTGGAACTGGTGAACGAACCGGCGGTGCTGGACGGCGTGCGCGCCAAGCACCAGCGCTTCGTCGACGGCCTGAACGCGATCAACGCCAAATACCAGGTGTTCAAGACCGTACGCGGCATGGGCCTGCTGCTGGGCTGCGTGCTGACCGACGCTTACGCCGGCCGCGCCAAGGAGTTCCTGAAAGCCGCTGAAAAGCAGGGCCTGATGTTGCTGGTGGCCGGTTTGAGCGTGGTGCGCCTGGCGCCGTCGCTGGTGATCGAGGATAAGGACATCGACGAAGGCCTGGCGCGTTTCGACGCGGCCATCGCCGAACTGACCTCCGCTCAATAAGGGCCGCGGCACTGATTCCGGGCGGCCGCCGGCCGTCCGTGCTCCAAGACACAATACCGTTATCCGCCCACGTTCCTGCCGCAGGCAGGCACGCGGGTATTGCTGCGCCGCGGTCCCGCCGCGGCCTGGCAGGATTTCAGCGATAGGGGAGATGTCCCATGCTTACCGTGCGTCCCGTCCGCACCTCCGATCTGCCCGCCATCGAACGCATGGCGGTGGCCAGCGGCATCGGCGTCACCAGCTTGCCCAATAACCGGGAAAAGCTGTTCGAGCGCATCCAGCAGTCCGTGTCCGCCTTCGAGCATGAAGCCATCGGCGATTCCGGCTGCGAATACTATATGTTCGTGCTGGAGGAAGACGGCCAGGTGCTGGGCACCGCGTCCATCAATGCTTCCGCCGGCTTCGACGAGCCCTTCTACAGCTACCGCAGCGAAATCTTCGTGCACGCCTCGCGCGCGCTGAAGGTCAACAACCGCGTGCATGTGCTGAATATGTGCCACGACCTGACCGGCATGGTGCAGCTGTGCGGCTTCTACGTGGACGGCCACCTGGAACCGCAGGCCGCCGAGCTGCTGTCGCGCGCGCGGCTGCTGTTCATCGCCAGCAAGCGCGAGCGCTTCGGCCGCCGCGTGATCGCGGAGATGCAGGGCATTCACGACGACGCCGGCCAATCACCGTTCTGGAACGCCATCGGCCGCCGTTTCTTCAATATGGATTTCCTGCAGGTGGAACAGGCCTTCGTCAGCCACAGCAAGACCTTCATCGCCGAACTGATGCCCAGCTACCCGATCTATGTGCCGCTGCTGCCGGACGAGGCGCAGCACGCGATCGGCCAGATCCACGCCAGCTTCGAGCGCTCTTGCCTGCTGCTGTGCAACGAGGGTTTCGAAGCCGACAACTATATCGACATCTTCGACGGCGGCGCGGTGCTCACCGCCGAGGTGGACCGGCTGAAAACGCTGGAAAACAGCCGCTGCTACCCGGTGGAAGTGCTGGCCAGCCTGCCGGAGCAGGCGCAGCCGCAGTTGTTGAGCAATCTGGAGTCCAGCGAGTTCGCCGCCGCGGTCTGTCGCGTGGCGGTGGTGGACGGCGTCGCCTTCATCAATCCCGACGCCGCCCGCGCGCTGGGCCTCGCCAGCGGCGGCCAGGTTCAAGTGGTTGGTTTGCAGCAGAAGGAGTCCGCAGCATGATGTTCATCCGCCCCGTAGCCCACAAGGACCTGGACGGCCTGATGAATCTGGCGCGCAGCGCCGGCGTCGGCCTGACCTCGCTGCCGGTCAACGAAGAGCGGCTGTCGCGCCGCATCGCCCGCTCGGTGCTGTCTTTCGCCGGCGAGCTGGACAAGGCCGACCAAGGCTATGTCTTCGTGATGGAAGACGGCGCCAGCGGCGCCATCGCCGGCATTTGCGCGCTGGAAGCCGCGGTGGGTCTGAAGGAGCCGTGGTACAACTACCGCGTCGGCACCATCGTCCACGCCTCGGAGGAACTGGGCGTCTATTCGCGTCACGACACCTTGTTCCTGTCCAACGACCACACCGGCTATTCCGAGCTGTGCACGCTGTTCCTGCACCCGGACTACCGCGCCAACCGCAACGGAGGCCTGTTGTCCAAGAGCCGCTTCCTGTTCCTGGCGCAGTTCCCGCAGCTGTTCGGCAAGCTGGTGGTGGCCGAGATGCGCGGCGTGTCCGACGAAGAAGGTCGCTCGCCGTTCTGGGAAGGCCTGGGCCGCCATTTCTTCTCCATAGACTTCGCCCACGCCGATTACCTGACCGGCGTTGGTCAGAAGGCCTTCGTCGCCGAGCTGATGCCCAAGCACCCGGTCTATATCGATTTCCTGCCGCCGGAGGCGCAGGCGGTGATCGGCCAGACTCATGAAAACACCCGCCCGGCGGTGGCGATGCTGGAATCCGAAGGCTTCCGCTACGAGGGCTATGTCGACATCTTCGACGCCGGTCCGACGGTGCAGACCTATACCAGCGAAATCCGCGCGGTGAAGGAAAGCGCGGCGGTCGTGGCGCGGCTGGCGGACCCGCTGCCGGAAGGCGACAAAAACTTCTACCTGGTATCCAACGACTCGCTGGCCGGCTTCCGCGCCATCCTGGCCGAGACGCTGGCGCCCACCCATGAAATCCTGCTGACGCCGGAACAGGCGCAGGCGCTGAACGTGGAAGAGGGCGGCCATCTGCGCTGCGTCGCGCTCTACCCCAAGGAGAATGCATAGTGAGCAGCTTATTCATCAATGGACAATGGCAGGAAGGCGCCGGCGCGGCGCTGAGCAAAACCAATCCGGCCGACAATAGCCCGCTATGGCAGGGCCGCGCCGCCGACGCCGCCCAGGTGGACGCCGCCGTGGCCGCCGGCCGCGCCGCGTTCAAGCACTGGGCGCGCACGCCGCTGGACGCGCGCGTGGCGGTGGCCAAGCGCTTCGGCGAACTCTTGAGCGCCAACAAGGACGCGCTGGCCCGCGTGATTGCCCAGGAAACCGGCAAGCCGCTGTGGGAGGCGCAGACCGAAGTCACCACCATGGTCAACAAGGTGGACATCTCGCTGAAGTCCTACCACGAGCGCACCGGCGAACGCGCCGCCGCCATGGGCGACGCCCAGGCGGTGCTGCGCCACAAGCCGCACGGCGTGGTGGCGGTGTTCGGCCCCTACAACTTCCCCGGCCACCTGCCCAACGGCCACATCGTGCCGGCGCTCTTGGCCGGCAACGCGGTGATCTTCAAGCCGTCCGAACTGACGCCGTGGACGGCGCAGGAAACCGTGCGCTTGTGGGCCGAAGCCGGCCTGCCGGCCGGCGTGATCGCGCTGCTGCAAGGCGCGCGCGACACCGGCGCGGCGCTGGCCGGCCACGCCGGCATCGACGGCCTGTTCTTCACCGGCAGCTCCGCCACCGGCGCGCTGCTGCACAAGAACTTCGCCGGCCACCCGGACAAGATCCTGGCGCTGGAAATGGGCGGCAACAATCCGCTGATCGTGGAAGGGGTTCAGGACATCGACGCCGCCGTCCACCACATCGTCCAGTCCGCCTTCGTCTCCGCCGGCCAGCGCTGCACCTGCGCGCGCCGGCTGCTGGTGCCGCAGGGCGCCTGGGGCGACGCGCTGCTGGCGCGGCTGGTGGAGGTGACGGCCAAGCTGCGCGTCGGCAAATACGACGCCGAACCGGCGCCCTTCATGGGCGCGGTGATTTCCAGCGCCGCCGCCGAGGCGTTGCTGCAAGCCCAGGCCGCGATGTTGGCGGCCGGCGGCAAGGCGCTGCTGGAAATGCGCCGCTTGACGCCGGACGCGGCGCTGTTGAGCCCGGGCATCATCGACACCACCGCCGCCGCGCGGCCGGACGAGGAATACTTCGGCCCGTTGCTGCAAGTGATACGCTACGCCGATTTCGATCAGGCTATCGCCATCGCCAACGACACCCGCTTCGGCCTGGCCGGCGGCGTGCTGTCCGACGAGCGCGCGCTGTACGAACGCTATCTGCTGGAAAGCCGCGCCGGCGTGGTGAACTGGAACAAGCCCTTGACCGGCGCGTCCAGCGCCGCGCCCTTCGGCGGCGTCGGCGCCTCCGGCAACCATCGCGCCAGCGCCTATTACGCCGCCGACTACTGCGCCTACCCGGTGGCCTCGCTGGAATGCGACAGCCTGACCGTGCCGGCGCAGCTGTCTCCCGGCATGGTGTTTTAAGAGCACCCCCTCTCTCCAACCCCTCTCCCGCAAGGGGAGAGGGACTGAAAGCTGAGTGCGACGCCAGTTCATTCGTGCAGTAAGCGCGGGCGGTGCGGTTTTCTCCCCTCTCCCCTCGTGGGAGAGGGGCGGGGGAGAGGGGGCGTGTAGTCAACGCAAAAGAGTTAGGTGGCGAGAAGGGGCCAGATGGCCGTCCCGCCATTCAGATGGATTGAGGCAAGGGAGCATTCTCCAAATGAACGCCTATGAAGTGAATTTCGACGGCTTGGTCGGCCCGACGCACAATTACAGCGGCCTGTCCTTCGGCAATGTGGCGTCCACCAGCAATGTCAGCGCCGCGTCCAACCCCAAGCTGGCCGCCAAGCAGGGTCTGGCCAAGATGAAGGCCTTGCATGATCTGGGCTTCAAGCAGGGCGTGCTGGCCCCGCACGAGCGTCCGGACGTGGCCAGCCTGCGTCTGCTGGGCTTTGGCGGCAGCGACGCCGAGGTGGTGGCGCGCGCAGCCAAGGAAGCGCCGGCCATCCTGGCCGCGGCCAGCTCGGCCTCCTGCATGTGGACCGCCAACGCCGCCACCGTCAGCCCGTCCGGCGACACCGCCGACGGCCGCGTGCATTTCACCCCGGCCAATCTGAACAATAAATTCCACCGTTCGATCGAGCATCCGACCACGGGCCGGCTGCTGCGGGCGATGTTCGCCGACGAGTCCCGCTTCGCCGTGCATCCGGCGCTGCCGGCGCAGATGCACTTCGGCGACGAGGGCGCGGCCAACCACACCCGTTTCTGCGCCGAGTACGACGGCGCGGGGGTGGAGTTCTTCGTGTTCGGCGCGGCGGCTTTCGACGCGCGCTATCCCAAGCCGGCCAAGTTCCCGGCGCGCCAGACCCTGGAAGCCTGCCAGGCGGTGGCGCGGCTGCACGGCCTGAGCGCGGAGCGCGTGGTTTACGCGCAGCAGGACCCGGACATCATAGACGCCGGCGTGTTCCACAACGACGTGATCTCGGTGGGTAACCGCCAAGTGCTGTTCCATCACGAGAAATCCTTTGTCGACCAGCACAAGGTACTGGCCGAGCTGAGCGCCAAGCTGGCAGCCGCAGGCGGCCGCTTCGTCTCGGTGGAGGTGCCGGCGGCGGAGGTCAGCGTCGAGGAGGCGGTGAAGAGCTATCTGTTCAACAGCCAGCTACTGTCCAAGCCGGACGGCAAGATGATCATCGTGGTGCCGGAAGAGTGCCGCAATCAGCCGCGCGTCTGGGCCTACCTTGGCAAGCTGGCCGCCAGCGGCGGTCCCATCGACGAGGTCAAGGTGTTCGATCTCAAGCAAAGCATGCAGAACGGCGGCGGTCCCGCCTGCCTGCGGCTGCGCGTGGCGCTGTCGGCGGCGGAAATCGCCGCGGTCAACCCCAAGGTGCTGATGAGCGACGCGCTGTTCGCCACGCTCAACGGCTGGGTGGATCGCCATTATCGCGACCGCCTGAGCAGCGAAGACCTGGCCGATCCGCAGCTGCTGATCGAAAGCCGCACCGCGCTGGACGAGTTGAGCGGCATCCTGGGCCTGGGTTCGGTGTACCCCTTCCAGCTGGCTTGAGCCAGTATCGCGACTACCTGATTACAAGTCAGGTGCTCTAGCAACACAGGCCGGGATTCCCGGCCTGTTTCGCATTTTCCTCCCTGGGCGCCGTCCAGGCGCTTGCCTCATTGGCGTCATGCAGACACCTTGCCTTCTGCCATTAACTGTCCTGATTGCTGGCATCAGTTTGTCTAAGATCAACTATTTTTGATTTTTAATGTCATTTGACATGATAAAAATCACATGATAGCTTGAATGACATTGGAATATATCAATAGCTACAGCTGGTTTGGCGCAGCATGAAAACCATGGTGGAACCGGGTTTTCGGCGCTGCCGCCAGCCTGGCGCCGCCGGCGAAGCGGGCAGGGCCGGCGCTTGAATCTTGAGTGTGTGACGAAGGGGCGCCGCCTGCGGCGTTTTTGCAACTGAATGCGGCCTGTCCTTTAGTACTGGCCGGACTCAGGGCGGTGGATTTCATGCCGGCGCGGGCACAGGCCCGGCCTCGGCGATGCTTTGGCGGTTTTGTGGTTGCTGTTCATTGCGAATGAGAGTGTCGGTTGGCTTTTCTGCTGCTGCGATACGCGGTTCATCGCGGCTCCTTTTATCTTGCAAGTACACTTCAAGTGCCAATACATCATGAAATATCACTGCATCGGCATCGGCAGCGGGCCATCCAATCTCAGCGTGGCCTCGCTCTTGCATGGTCAGCATGACATCAAGAGCATTTTCTTCGAGCAGAAACCGGCGTTCTCCTGGCATGACGGCATGATGATTCCAGGCGCGGGGCTGCAGGTTTCCTTGTTCAAGGATTTGGTCACGCTGGCCGATCCCACCAATCGATTCTCTTTTGTGTCCTATCTGCATCAACATGGCAGATTGCTGCAGTTTCTCAACGCGCGTTTCGATCAGGTTTCGCGGCTTGAATTCCGCGATTACTTGAAATGGGCGGCGGAGAACAATGCCAATATCTGCTTTGGCGAGCGGGTGCTGGAGGTCGATTTCGACGGCGGCGCCTTCGTGGTGCAAACCACGAAGCGGCGCGTGCTGGGCGACAACGTGGTCGTCGGCGTCGGCATCGTGCCGGATGTGCCGGACTTCGCGCGCGCCTGCCTCAACGACAGCACGCATTTCCACGTCAATGAGTTCGCCGCCAAGGCCGGTGTCACCGCGGGCAAGCGCGTGCTGGTCATCGGCGGCGGGCAGTCCGGCGCCGAAGTGGTGCTGGAGATGCTGCGCCGTGGCGGCGGCCAGGCGCCGGCGGCGCTGAGTTGGTTGTCGCGCCGGGAGAATTATTTCCCGCTCGACGATTCCCCCTTCACCAACGATTTGTACACGCCCACGCACTCCAACTATTTTTACGAGCAGGACGAGGGCTTCCGCCGCGCATTCATCAAGCGCAATCTGCTCAGCAGCGACGGCATTTCCGAGTGCACCCTGCGCAGCATCTACCAGCAGATCTATTCGCTGCGCTTCATCGAGCGCGCCCCGATCGAAATCAGCCTGCTGCCCTTCCGCGAAGTGCGCGCCATCACTCAGGACGGCGAGCGCTGGTCCATCGCCGCCAGCCATCTGGGCGCCAACAAGCCCGAGACACTGGCAGCCGACGTGGTGATCTGGGCCAGCGGTTTCAAGCCGGCGCCGACGCCCTTCCTGCAGCCGCTGCGGGAGCGTCTGGAGCTGGAGGGCGAGGAAATCGCCGTCGACCGCGATTACGCGGCGCTGGGCAAACTGCCGCGCAATCGCAGCCTGTTCATCCTGAACGGCATCCGCCAGCAGCGCGGCCTGGCCGATCCCAATCTCAGCCTGACCGCGTGGCGCAGCCAGATCGTGATCCAGCGCATGCTGGATGTGCCGCGCGTCGCTCATCTGGACGCCGCCTTCGTGTCCTGGGCGCCGCTGGCGGCGGCGCGCGCGACCAGCCGCCAGCCGAGGAGGGAATGGGCATGACCGGGCCCCGCATCGTCATCATCGGCGGCGGCATCCTGGGCTGCACCGTGGCGGCACGGCTGCTGGAATGCGAGCCGCGTGCGCGGCTCAGCCTGGTGGACCAGGGCTTGATCGGCGGCGGGGCGTCGATGTATTCCGCCGGCGTGCATTTTCCGGTGGGCCGCTCCGAGCGGGTGCGCAGATTGAGCGGCGCGAGCGCGGATTACTACCAGACGCTGCATGCGCGTCATCCGCAGCTGCCCATGCACGGCTTCGACTTCTTCGTCGCCGCCGGCGCGGCCGACGCCGAGCAGGTGCGCGCTCGTTGCGCCGGCCTGCGGCCCTTGTCGGCGGAGGAGAGGCGGCAGGTGATGCCGGAGCTGCCCTATGGCCAGGAAGTATGGCGGATGCCGGACTGCCATGCGATGGATGTGCAGGGGCTGGCGCAATGGTATGCGCGGCGTTTGCGCGAGCGCGCCGAGTTGCTGGAAGGCGTCGGCGTCGAAGCCATCCGCGAGCATGCCGACGGCGTCAGCGTGCTGCTGTCCAGCGGCCACAGCCTCGCCGCCGACGCCGTGGTGCTCTGTCCCGGACCGTGGGCGAATGAGGGCTGTTGGCGCGAGCTGACCGCCACGCTCGATATCCGCGTCAAGAAAGTGGTGGCCCTGCATCTGCAGCGCCCGCCGGAACATGGGCATGCGCTGTTTTTCCCTGTCGAGGACGCTTTCCTGGCGCCGCTGCCGCAGCGCGGACACTGGCTGTTCAGCTACACCTGCCAGCAGTGGGATGTGACGCCGGACAGATGCCGGCAGGCCAGGGTGGAGGCGCGCGAGATCGACGAAGCCCGCGAGGCGCTGCGCGGCATCGCGCCGGCGCTGGCGCAGCAGCTGGGCTCCGGTAGGGTGTTCTGCGATGCCTACAGCCCAAGCCGGGAGCCGCTGGTGCAATTCGTCGGCCGCCATCAACGCATTCTGTTTGCCGGAGCGGGCAATGGCTCCGGATACCGGCTGGCGCCCGGCATCGCCGCGGAAGCGCTCGCCTTGCTCAACCACGCTCTCACCACAGGATAGTTGAGACCATGCACATCATTGACTTGCAGGAGGCGCAGCTGGCGCCCGCTTTCGGTATCGATATGGCGTCCATTGCCGGCCTGGGCGAGCAGGAACACGTGCGGCTGGCCTACGGCGTCATCGCGCCGGGCCAGGAAAGCAAGCCGCACAAGCACGATGAGCTGGAAGCCTTCCTGATTCTGAGCGGGGAAGGCGTGATCGACGCCGACGGTCATTCCCAGCCGGTGCGCGCCGGAAGCCTGGTGCTGTTCAAACCTTTCGAGAAGCACGTGCTGCGCAATGTTGGCCAGCAAGCGCTGAGCTTCTGCGATTTCTACTGGCGCGACGCCGCCAAGCGCGACGCCGCCGCGCAGGACAATGGCGCCTCGCGGCTGCGGGAGCGTCCGGTATTCGTGTTCTCCACGCCGCCCACCCCCAACGGCGACTTGCACCTGGGCCATCTATCCGGCCCCTATCTGGGCGCTGACGTCTATGTGCGCTTCCTGCGCGCCAGCGGTCACGAGGCTTACCACCTGACCGGCAGCGACGACTACCAGAGCTATGTGGTGGGCCGCGCCCGCCAGGAAGACAGCAGTCCGCAACAAGTGGCCAGCCATTACTCGGCGGCGATCAAGTCCACGCTGGACCTGATGGACATCCATCTCGATCAATACACCGTCACCACCCGCGCGGAGGGCTATGCGGAAGGCTTGCGCGATTTCTTCTCGCGCCTGGTGCGCGGCGGCGCGCAATTGCGCTCCGACGCTGCGCTGTTCGACGCCGAGACCGGCGACTATCTGTACGAGGTGGACGTCTCCGCCAAGTGCCCGAGTTGCGGCTCGCCCTGCGGCGGCAATATCTGCGAGGAGTGCGGCGAGCCGAACAATTGCGTGGATCTGGACACGCCGCGTTCGCGCTTGTCGGACGCGACGCCGGTCACCGGCGCCATCCGCCGCTACATGATCAATCTGTCCGCCTTTAAGGACGCGGTGGAGCAGCATCAGCGCCTGGGCAAGGTGTCGCCGCGGCTGCAGCAACTGGCGGAGCGGGTGCTGGCGCGCAAGGATTACTGGGTGCCCATCACCCATCCGGCGCAATGGGGCGTGCCGCCGGCGGAGGAGGTCGAGGGCGAACAGGTGATCTGGGTGTGGCCGGAAATGGCTTACGGCTTCCTGCACGGCATCGCCGAGTTGGGCGGCCGGCTGGGCAAGCCCTGGAAGGCGGACCAGCCGCAGCCGGACTGGAAGATCGTCCACTTCTTCGGCTATGACAACAGCTATTACCACTCCATCCTGTATCCGGCCTTGTACCGCATGGCCTTTCCGGACTGGCGGTGCGACATCGATTACAACGAAAACGAGTTCTATCTGCTGGACGGCCTGAAGTTTTCCACCAGCCGCCGGCACGCGGTGTGGGGCAAGGACATTCTGAACCCGGACAGCGTCGACGCGGTGCGCTACTACCTGGCGCGCACGCGCGGCGAGCAGGAGCGCAGCAATTTCACGCTGGACGACTTCCATGACTGCGTGGAAGAAATCTTGCTGGGTCAATGGCAGACCTGGCTGTCCGGCCTGGGCGAGCGCCTGCGGCGCGAGTTCCAGCAGCGGGCGCCCGATGCCGGTTGCTGGAGCGCGCTGCACACCGCCTATCTCGACAGCCTGAACCAGCGGCTGGCCAGCCTGAAAACCCATTACGGCGCCGACGGCTTCGCCCTCAACCGCGTGGTGGAAGAACTGGACGGGCTGGTGGCCGGCGCGCTGCGTTTCGCCAAATCGAATCAGCGTATCAGCCAGAATCCGGCGCTGCGCGATGAATACCGCACCGCGATCGCGCTGGAACTGGCCACGGCCCGCCTATTGGCGCAGGCCGCCAGCCCCTTGCTGCCGCGCTTTGCTCAGCGCCTGGGCGAGGCCTTGGGCATGGAGCGCGTAGACCGTTGGCCGGAAGCGGTGGAACTGACGCCGGCCGGCACGCTGCTGGCCTTGGCGGAGCAGGCGTTCTTCACGCCGCTGCGCCGGCAGGACGGTTCGGCGGAGGCGCGGCCATGAGCGACGCCCTGCTGCGTGCGCCGCGTGAAGACGCGGACCTGATCAACACGATAGCGCTGCGCCGCTGCGACGATGAGCGGCATGTGATCCGTTTCCAGCAAGACGGCGCGCTGCGGAGTTGGACCCTGGCCGAACTGGACCGCAAGGCGGCGCGCGTGGCCGTGCGCCTGCAAGCGTTGGGCGTGCGGCCGCGCGACCGGGTGGGCATCCTGTCCCGCAACCGCATCGAGTTCGTGTTGCTGGATCTCGCCATCCTGAAGCTGGGCGGGGTCAGCGCCGGCTTCGAGGCCGGCCGCTACGAACCCGGGCAGATCGTCGACATCTACGGCCTGAAGGCGCTGTTCGGCGAAGGCCTCAGCGGCCAAGGTCCATGCTTCGACATCGCCGACATCGCCGCCTGGGCGGACAACGCCGAGGCGGACGCGGCCTGGCGTCCGTTGCACGCCGCTTATGATCCGGCCGACATCTTCGCGATCAAGTTCACCTCGGGCAGCACCGGCGCGCCCAAGGGCCTGGAAGCCACCGTCGCCAGCGCCAATAGCTCCATCAATGAGGTGCAGGCGATGTTCGCGCACCGCGACGGCGACAATCTGCTGGTGTTCCTGCGCCTGGTGCTGCTGCAACAGCGTTACTGGATCTACTCGGCGCTGGTGTTTGGACACGATATCGCCCTGTCCGATCTGGACGGCGCGCTGGACATGGCGCAGGCCAGCCCGCCCACCGTGGTGATGGGGGTGCCGGGCTTTTACGAAGAGCTGCGCGCGCGGCTGCGGCAGCGCCACGGCGACAGCGAACCCGCCGCGCGCGGCGCGCAGATCCAGGCCGCGCTCGGCGGCCGCGTCCGCTACCTGTGGACCGGCTCGGCGCCGGCCAGCCGCGCCGTCCTGGAATTCTTCAACGAGGCCGGGGTGCCGCTGTATGAAGGCTATGGCAGCAATGAAGCCTGCATCGTCGCCAAAAACCATCCGGGTGCCTTCCGTCTGGGCAGCGTGGGCAAGGTGCTGCCGAACAAGGCGGTGCGCTTCGACGAGGACGGCATCCTGATCGTGGCCAGCCGTCACCCGATCAATTGCCGCTATACCTGGTGCGACCCCGGCATCAACGAGAAGAGCTTTCTGCCCAGCGCCGAGGTCAAGACCTGGGATGTCGGCCACCTGGACGAGGACGGCTTCCTCTACATCCACGGCCGCGTCGACGACATCGTGACGGTGACCAATGGCCGCAATGTGCTGGTGCGGGCGATAGAGGAGGGGCTGCGCCAGCACCCGGGCGTACAGGAGTGCGTGCTCTACGGCACCGGCAAGCCCTTCGTCACGGCGATCCTTTCCGCTGCGGCGGCGGATGCGGAGGCCGATGCGCTGCGGCGGCACATCGAGACGATGAATCAACGGCTGTTTCCGGAGGAGCGCATCCTGGCGGCGCTGATCGCCGATGAGCCGTTTTCGATGGAGAACGGCTTGCTGAGTTCCCAGTTCAAGCCCAAGCGCAAGCTGATTCACCAGCGTTACGCGGCGCAGTTGGAGGACATCTATGCGCGCCACGCGCGCGCGCCGACGGCGTTTGCCGCGGACGCGGTGCTGATGTGGGATGGCCGGGCCACGCAGCCTTCGGTCTGAGAGCCTGTTCATGCTCTAGCGAGCAAGAGCGAGACCAGCCGTTTTCAACGCCGCATCGCCGCAGATCGTAAACACACTCTGGGACGCGACCCAGCCCAAACTTATTCGAGGAGCGAGAAATGACTTGGCGGAACCTGAAGGACCTTACCCTGGAAAACGAGCGCGTGCGCTTGCGCCGGATCCGGATCGACGACTACGCCGCCTTCGAGCGCATCGTGTTCGAGCCCGAGATCTGGGAATACTTTGTCGCCCGCATCCAGGCGCCGGACGATCTGAGCCGCTTCATCGAGCAGGCGATACAGGACACCCTCAACGGCACGCGCATCGTGTTCGCCATCATAGACCGCCGGACCGATCGCATCGTCGGCAGCACCGCCTACGGCAATCTGGCCGAGGGCGAGCGGCGGCTGGAAATAGGCTGGTCCTGGCTGTGCCGGGACGCGCGCCGCACCGGCATCAACCGCGCGGTCAAGTTCGAGCTGCTCAAGCACGCGTTCGAGACGCTGGAATGCGAGCGGGTGGAGTTCAAGACCGACATCCTCAACGCCGGCGCGCGCGCCGGCCTGGCCGGCATAGGCGCGGAGGAGGAAGGGGTGCTGCGCAGCTTCAACTTCATGCCCGGCGGCCGCCGCCGCGATGTGATCTATTACAGCGTGCTGCGCCGGGAATGGGAGCGGGTCCGCGACGAGCGCTTCGCGGAACTGGCCGCCGCGGCCAGGCCTTGAGCCATCGTCACCAGCAATCGGAACAGGAAGGTCCGACCTTCCCGGGAGGTTTGAACATGAAAGCGGAAGACTTCACCTTCAATGCGGATGGGCAGCGCTTGGCCGCCACCCGCGTGCAGCCGGAAGCCGGCGCGGCCAGCAGCATACTGACCCTGCATGGACTGGGTCATACCTCGAACCGGCATACCATACGCTATGTGCTGAACCACCTGGCCGAACACGGCCTGGGTTCGGTGTGCTTCGAGTTCTCCGGCAACGGCGACAGCAGCGGGGTGATGGAGGAGTCCTGCCTGCAGCGCCGCTACGGCGAAGTGCTGGCCGCGGCCGAGCATCTGGACAAGCGCGAGCCGCTGACCCTGATAGGCACCAGCATGGGCGGCCATCTCGCCGCCTGGCTGGCGCCGATACTGAAACCGGCCTGCCTGGTGCTGTTCTGCCCGGCCTGCTATCCGGCCGATGCCGTCGAGTCCCGGTTCGACGGCAGCCTGGCCCGGCCGGGTCCCTATGCGGATTCCCCTGCCTATGCCGGCATCAGCGCTTTCGATGGCGATCTGCTGATCATAGGCGCCAGAAAAGATGAAGTGGTGCCGGCCGCGGTGCTGGACGGTTATCTGGCGGCGGCCCGGAACGCCCGCAGCAAGCACATCGTCTGGCTGGACGACTGCGAGCATTTCATCCATCGCTGGCTGCCGCATCAGGACACGCTGCGGCCGCAAGTGCTGAAGACGATACGGGACACCATCCTGCAGGCGCGCGCGCGCCAATGAGTCTATTGGAGGAAGTCATGCAAGACGCACCCATTCTGATTGAAGCGAATATCCTGAAGCGGCGCGATGTCGCCAGCATCGATACCGTGGAAAACGCGTTCTCCAGCGGTCCCGTCGCCGACGCTTTGCGGCAGGCGCCGCTGATAGAGCGCCGCAAGGGCCTGAACAAGGAGGCATTCGACCGGGAATACCGCCATCAACAGCGGCCGGTGATTCTGGAAGGCTACGCCGCCGACTGGCCGGCGGTGCGCGACTGGAGCTTCGAGCACTTGGCCCAGCGTTGCGGCGACACGCCGGTGGTGGTGAACAGCTACAGCAGCCAGCGCTCCGCCCAGGCCAGCTTCGCCGAATTCGTCGCGATGATGAAGCACAACGAAGGGCCGGACACCCAGCCCATCTATCTGCAGGAATGGTATTACAAGGCTTCCCGCCCGGAACTGGCGGCGGACCTGCCCGAGCTGGACATCGCCCAGTACGACTTCCGCCGCGACTTGTACGGCGAGGTGATTTCCACCAACCACCAGCTGTGGCTGGGCCAGCGCGGCGGCGTCACCCGCCTGCACCAGGACTCCTACACCATCGATGTCATGCATGTGCAGTTGGTGGGCGAAAAGCACTGGATCGTCATGGGTCCGGACGCGAACCTGGCGGAAACGGCGGCGGGGGACGCGGATCTGCACGCGCTGGCCGAGGACCCGGCCACCCGGCTGATGCAATGCACGCTGCAGCCCGGCGACGTGCTGTATCTGCCGGCGCTGTGGTTCCACCGCATCAAATTGCTGAGCAATTCGATAGGCCTGGGCCGGAAGTGCCTGGACCAGGCCAATCTGCAAGCCCACATCCGGCAGCGGATGGCGGAATTGCTGGCGCTGGCGCTCAATCCGGAAGAGGTCAAGCTCACCCATCCGGAACTGTTCAATGTGGTGATGATGCGCAATCGGGTCTGGGCCAAGCGCATGGGCATCGATTTGTCGAAACTGCGCCCTTGATTCGGCGCCGGCCACGCAGGCCGCGGATATTGCATGGGAGATGAAAATGAAGCAAGCGCACGTGCTGGTCGTCGGAGGACTGGATCACACGCTCGATAAACTGGATCAACTGGGCATACGTTATTCGATGATGCAAACGCTGGCGCGCGTCAACGAAAGGCAGTACCGCGCGGCCACGCGCTATGCAGTGATGGATTACGAGGACATGGAGGAGGTGCTGCTGCTGGCGCGGGCCTGGCACGCCAGGGACCCGTTCGACGCGGTGGTGTCCTTCACCGAATACGGCCTGCACCCGGCCTCGCAATGCGCGATCGATCTCGGCATCCCGGGCGACAACCTGGAAGCGGTGCTGCATACCCGCGACAAAATCGATATGCGCGAACTGCTCGGCCGCCATGGCCTGAGCCCGGTGCGCTACCAGGTATGCCAAACCGTGGACGACGCCAAGCGTTTCTTCCGCTCGCTGGAGGGCGAGGGCATGGTGCTGAAGCCTTTTGCCGGCGGCCTCAGCGAAGGCGTGTTCTTCGTCGACGCCGAGGAAGACCTGGAAGCGCGCTGGAACGGCTCCCGCGAGGTGATGGACGGTCCCATCCTGGCGGAGGAATTCCTGCACGGCCCGGAATTCAGCGTCGAATCCCTCTCCATCAACGGCCAGCATCTGATCGCGATGATCACCGAAAAGGAAACCACGGCGCTGCCGCGTTTCATCGAGCTCGGCCACCAGGTGCCGGCGCGGCTGGACGAGGCGCAGCAAGCTGCGGTCAAGGAGCTGGTCAGCCGTTTCCTGGACATCATCGGCCAGAAAACCGGGCCCGCGCACACCGAGATCCGCCTGACCCCGTCCGGCCCCCGCATCATCGAATCGCAGACCCGGGTGGGCGGCGACCAAATCTGGGAAATGTGTGAAATGGTCAGCGGCGTCAACCTCACCGGCGAAACCGTGGCGGTGCTCACCGATATCCCGCGTCCGGAGCGCAAGCCGGTGGCCAAGGCCGCCGCCATCCGCTTCTTCTCCTATGAAAACGCCAGAATCCTTGACGTGCGCGGCATCGAGCGGGCGCAGAGCGCGCCGGGCGTGATCCGGCTGGAATGTCAGCTGCAAGCCGGCCAGCGCTATGAGACGCTCAAATCGTCCAACTCCCGCCAGGGTTATGTGCTGTGCGTGGGCGACACGATAGAGCAGGCCGTCGCCAACGCCGAGGCGGCGCGCGACGCGGTGCAAGTGGCCTGGGAGCCGCTGACCGCGGAGAGCGGCGGCCTCGGCTGAACGCCAGTCCCTGCCCACGGCTGTCGGGCAGGGGCGGCGCGCGGCAGATCGTAAACCGTTTCTTGGATTAATCCGAAATAAAGACAGGCAAGCATGAACTCGCATCCGGTCCGGCGCAGTGTGCTGTATATCACCGCGCATTACATCATGACCTATCTGGGCTACTACGGCCTGGTCTCCACCCTGGTGGTCACGCTCAGCAAGGCCGCGTTCAGCGCCGAGCAGATCGCCATGCTCGTCATCCTGTTCACCTTGACGACCAAGGCGGCGAAGATACCGCTGGCGCCGTGGCTGGACCGGATGGCGGCGACGAGCTCGGTGCTGATAGGCTGTGTGATGGCCGCCGCCGGCTTTGTCCTGTTGTGCGCCGCCAAGGACTTTTATCTGACCGCCTGTGCGCTGACCTTGTCCGGCACCGGCATCTCCATCAACGCGCTGGCGAGCAAGCAACTGGCCGCGGCGACCAGCGACATGATGGAGAACCGCGCCAAGCTGTTTTCCATCACCTATATCGGCATCAATATCGCGGCGGCGGCGGCGGCGCCGCTGGCCCTGTACCTGGTGGCCAAGGGGCAGTACCAGCTGGTGTTGATCGGCATCGCGGTGTCCTATTGCATCGCCGGCATCGTGACCTTCCTCAATTTCAAGCAACTGGGCATGAAACACCCCGGCGGCGGCGCGCCGTCCTTTCTCGCTTACTGGAAGCTGCTCTATCTGCCCGGCATCGCGCCCTTCTTGCTGATCAACTTCTTTTGCTGGCTGCTGTACGGCCAGCTCTTCAATGTGCTGGCGCTCTATGTCTCGGAAACGCTGGCGCTGCCCGGCAAGCTGGGCTGGTTGTATTCATTGAACGCGCTCTTGGTGATCGGACTGCAACTGCTGGTCACCCATTACGCCCACCGCTGGAGCGGCGGCAAGCCGCTGGGCATTGTCCACTCCTCTTACGCCACGTTCGCGCTGGCCTTCATCATGCCCTTCATTCTGCCGGGCTATATCGGCGCGCTGGCCTTCGTGTTGCTGTTCACCTTCGCCGAGATGATGTTCGCGCCCAGCATGGATGTGCTGCTGCTGTCCCTGATCGGCAAGGAAAGCCGCGCGGTCGGCTACAGCGTGCTGTCCATCAGCACCGCGCTGGGGGAATCGATGGGCGGAGGCATGGGGGTCGCGATCTACCGCTGGATGGCCAATCACGGCCACGCCAGCCAGTTCTGGCTGGTCCTCGCCGGCCTGTCGCTGCTGTGCATCGCCATTGCCTATGTGCTGCAGACCTCGAGCGCGGGCCTGCGCGCGCAGGCGGCGGGCGCGGCTTAGCGACGCGCAGCAGAGCGTAACCGCTGCTCAGAAGCTGCTCAAAGTCTTGCGAGCAAGAGCGAGACAAGGCGTTGCGGCTGAAGAAGCGGAGTACATACGGTACATGAGCATTCTGAAGTCGTACTCACCGGGTGGCTTTTCACGAAGCGCAGCAGACTTTGAACAGGTTCTCAGTGGCGGATCTGGGTGCTGCCGGCCTCCGCCAGCGCCTCCAGCAATAGCGCGGTGCTGGCGCCGGGCTGCTCGAACGGATCCAGCCGCGGCTGGGCCGAGTAGCGCAGCAGCAAGGAGGTGTTGAGCTTGTCCATCATCACCTCGGCCATGCTCCAGTTGGCGAAGCGGCGCTGGCTGATTTCCTGGTAGTCCAGCAGCGTCAGAGCGTGGTGGCGCGGGTCGTGCGCCAGTTTCTGGTACAGCAGATTGACCTCGGCGCGGCCGCCCTCCAGCGACTGCACGAACACGTCCTTGCTGTAGCACAGCACCCCGGTGATGCCCTGGGCCGGATTGTATTTGCGCGCGGCGATCATGATGTCGTCCACCAGATCGTTGTCTATGGATTTGTGCGCGCGGCTGCAGTAGGTCAGGCGTACCAGCATGATTCTCCCCTTAAGAATCGGTTCACGGTCCGTCGCGCTGGCTGAAACGTGGCTTGGAGGGCACGGCGTGCGGAATGCTCATGCCTCGAACCGGCATTCCATTGTTTCAGCGGTGTTGGCCTGGTTTCGCGCCAGCGCAAGCGACGGTGAGCGCATCCTTGGATGCAAAGAGGCCGCGCCAGACCGGCGCGGCCTCGTTTCATCTTAGTTGTTGTGCGCCGTCTTGCCGGCGACGAGGGCCTTATTTATGCATCAAGGACAGGAATTCGCGGCGCAGATTGGCGTCGCTGAGGAAGGAGCCGCGCATCACGCTATTGGTCATCTTGCTATTGCTGTCCTTCACCCCGCGCCAGTGCATGCAGAAGTGGTCCGCTTCCATCACGATGGCCAGGCCATCCGGCTGCAGCTTCTTCATCAGCAGGTTGGCGATCTGCGACACCGCCTCCTCCTGGATTTGCGGCCGGGTCATCACCCAGTCGATCAGCCGCGCGTACTTGGACAGGCCAATCAGATTGGAATGCTCATTGGGCATCACCCCCACCCAGACGCGGCCGATGATGGGGCACAGATGGTGGGAGCAGGCGCTGCGCACGGTGATGGGGCCGACGATCATCAGCTCGTTCAACTGCTCCACATTGGGAAACTCGGTGCTGGCCGGCATCTGCACATAACGGCCGCGGAACACTTCCTTGATGAACATCTTGGCCACCCGCTTGGCGGTGTCCTGGGTGTTGTGGTCGTGCTCGGTGTCGATGACCAGGCTTTCCAACACGGCTTTCAGCTTGTCCTGCACTTCCGCCTGAAGCAGATCCAGCTCGCCGTCCTCGATATGGGCGGCGATATTGTCGTTGGCGTGGAAACGGGCGCCGGCTTGCTGCAGACGGCTGCGGATGCGCTGCGAGACCGGCAGGTGGTCAACGGTATTGGTCTTGTTCATTGTGTTGTCAGTTTCGGAGGCTTAGTTATCATTTTGGCGCCGCCAAGGGCCGGCGGCTCTATCCTTTGATGTGTGGCGCGGGCGGCGAGGCCGCCGTTCAGCGGACGGCGGAGTGGCGCCTGGCCGATGCGACAGGAACGCTCCATGTTAGCACAAGCGCCGGAGCGCATCCGCAGCCGTTGTCCCTAGTAGAAACCCTTACCGCTCTAGGGCTTGACGCCGCAAAGCCTTAGTTTGGCAGGCATGCAAAGTCAATGCCGAGTGCGCGCAGTTACCGGTCTTGCTGTCCTTTTGGACTGGGTTCGCCCGCGCCGCCGGCTTGGCGCGCGGCTTGCCGCGCGCTAATATGGCGTCTTGTCCGCGGCATGGCCGCGGCCGCCCTGTTTTCCTATCCGAGGTATTCGTCCAATGCGCCATTGATGCCGCCGTCCCCGCGACGGCCATGTTCTTAGCCCCCTGCGAGCAGGGGAAAGACAGGCATTCATGGAAACACCGCATGGCGCATCCTCATCTCACGCTTGACGGCGTGTCTTATATCCTGCCGGACGGCAGGCCCTTGTTCAGTCAACTCGACTTCATCTTCCATGCCCAGCGCACAGGCCTGGTGGGCCGCAACGGCGTGGGCAAGACCGTGCTGGCGCGCCTGCTGGCCGGCCAGCTGCAAGCTAGCGCCGGCCGCTGCCTGCGCAGCGGGCCGGTGCATTATCTGGCGCAGCAAGTGGCCGCGTCGCCGCAGACCACCGCCGCCGGCCTGGCCGGCTTGCAAGCGCCGCTGGACGCGCTGGCGCGCATCGAGGCCGGCAGCGTGGAGGCGCGGGATTTCGAACTGCTGGCCGAGCGCTGGGACCTCCGGCAGCGGCTGGAAAGCGAATGGCGGCGCAGCGGCCTGGAGCATGTGCGCGTGGATACGCCGGCCCAGACGCTCAGTGGCGGCGAGGCCAGCCGGGTGGCGCTCTCCGGCGCCATGCTCTCCGGCGCCGATTTCCTGATCCTGGATGAACCCAGCAACCACCTGGACCGGCCCCAGCGCCTGGCGCTGATCGAACAGCTGCGGCGCTGGCCGCGCGGCCTGCTGCTGATCAGCCACGACCGCCAATTGCTGGCAGAGATGGACAACATCGTGGAACTGTCGCCGCAAGGCCTGGCCAGCTACGGCGGCGCTTATGCCTTTTACGCCGCGCAGAAGGCGCAGCAGCAGGCCCGAGCGCAGTCGCTGCTGGAACAGCGCAAGCATGAACGCCAGCGCGAAGAACGGGCATTGCGCGAACAGCGCGAGCGGCTGGAGCGCAGACAGGCGAGCGGCGAGCGGGGCCGGCGCGAGGCCAACCAGGCCAAGCTCCTGCTGGGCCGCCAGCAGGAGCGCAGCGAAGGCAGCGCCGGCAAGCTGCGTCAGCAGCAGGATGCCGCGCGCGAACGCCTGGCGCAGGCGGTGCGCGACGCCGCCGGCCAAGTGGAGCGCGCCGCCGAGATCACCGTGCACACCGTGCCGCAGCAGCGCGCCGCGCCGCGCGCGTTGTTCACGCTGGACGCGGTGGAATTGCCGTTCGCGCCGCAGGCCACGCGCCGCATCAGCCTCAGCCTGGGCGCCGGCCGGCGCATCGGCGTCATCGGCGCCAACGGCTGCGGCAAATCCACCTTGCTCAAGGTGCTGGCCGGGCAATTGCCGCCGCGCGCCGGCCAGGTCCGCGTCCAGGCGGTCTGCGCCTATCTGGATCAGAACCTGGCCGGGCTGGACCCGGCGCGCGGCGCGGCGGAGCAGCTGCTGGCGGTTAATCCCGCCGCCGGGGAAGGCCGGCTGCGCATGTTGCTGGCCCAGCTGGGCCTGGACGCTGAACAGGCCTCGCGGCCCAGCGACCAGCTCAGCGGCGGCGAGCGGCTGAAGGCCGCGCTCGCCTGCGCGCTCTATGCCGACCCGCCACCGCAGCTCTTGCTGCTGGACGAACCCAGCAACCATCTGGATCTGCCATCCCTGCAAGCATTGGAAGCGATGCTGCGCGGCTATCGCGGCGGGCTGTTGGTGGTGTCGCACGACGATGCCTTCCTGGATGCGCTGGAACTGGACGGCTGGCTGGAAGCGGGCCCCGAAGGCTGGCGGCTGCGGGATGGCGCGGAGCCGCAAGGCGGGAAAGACTGATGTTCGAGGTAGGTAATTTAACGTACAGAACTATGGCAGATGCATGAATATAGTTAAAGCGTTGGTGTAAATCGGCGCTGCTTTTTGATGCGGGAGATTTAGAGCGGCCAACAAAACCCCTGTAAAGCGGCCACGGCCAAGAGGCTTAGAACCTGTTTACGATCTCGCGAGCTAAGGCGAGACAAGGCGAAAACGAGCGAGAAAGCGGAATGTACAGAGGGTACATGAGCATTTTGAGCTCGGTTTCAACGCCCATTTCTATCCATCCCGCCGACGCGCAGCAGATCGTAAACAGGTGCTTAGAGCCGCTAACAAAACCGCGCAGCGCACCTGAGCCAAGGCGCGCCGACGCAGGCAGTACAAGTAGTACGACAAGGAGGCGCAACGCAGGATCAGGGGTTTTGTTAGCGGGTCTTAACGCATTCAGGGGTCTTGCCGGTGGCGCTCGCAGCACTGGCCTGAGCCCGCAAGGCGCAAGCTACTGGGCATGGAGGCCCGCCATGCTGGACAACATCCTGTTCTTCGAACGACCGTACCGTCATTTCCTCTGTGTGGACAGCCTGGACCAGGCCGTGGCGGCGCAAGCCGCCGCCGTGCTCGGCGGTCCCTTGCCGTGGGAGCAGAGCGCAGTCAGCGTCGCCAGCCGGCTGGATCTGCGCCGGCACTATGCGCAGCGGGCGGAGGTGCCGGCTTTTTTGCGCAGCGGTTTTCTGAACGAAATGCGCGGCCGTGTCCAGACGCTGTTCCAGGCGCCGCTGTCGGCGGACGACATCCAGGTGCAAGGCCGCCGCCAATTGCCCGGCCAGCGCATCGGCGTGCACAACGACAGCCCCGGCCTTGGCGATGAAGGCTATCGCGTGGTGCTGCAATTCACCCATGATCTGAGTCCCGAAGACGGCGGCCTGTTCAATATCCATGCCGGCGACGATCCGGAGGCCATCTGCCAGAGCATACGCCCGTATCCCAATCTGGCCGTCGGCTTCGAAATGGGCGCTCAGTCCTATCATTCGGTCACGCCGCCGACGCGCCAGCCGCGCGCCGCGCTGATCTTCAACTTCTGGCATCAGGGCAACAGCCCGGTGGTGGCGCGCCGGGTGCGGCAGGCGCTGGCGACGCTGCTGCCGGATGTCGCCCGTCTGGAAGAGGAGGGCCCAGCAAACTGGCCGGCGCCGCGCGCGGCGCAAGCGTTGCTGGCGGAATGGTGCATGGGCAATGCGGCGCAGGCGGCCGGCCTGCTGCTGGCCGCCGCCGCCGCGTCGGAAACCGTGCGCAGCCCGGGCATAGATAAAGCACTGGCGCGGCTGGGGTTTCCCGCCGGCGCGCCGCTGCCGTCAGGCGAAGCCATCCTCGCCGCCGCCCAGGCTCATGCCGGCCTGAACTCGGACCCGGACACGCTGCGCGCCGCGTTGGCGCTGGCGGTATGGGTGGCCGGCGCGCCCAGCCGGATCTTCAGCCATGAGCACTGGAGCCGCTGCGCCGCCCAGGTGCGCCCCTGGGCGCACCGCTTGCCGATACGCGCGATGCATTTGGCCGAGGCCTTGTTTCCGGAGTGGCCGCGGGCCGGTAAGGTTTGAACCGGCGCAGGTGGCCGGGCTTCAACGCTTGATGGCCGCCTGGAGCAGCGGCGTCATCGCGACGCGCACCGCCGCCAAGAGCCGCTCGCGCGGCACGCCGTCGCGCGCCTGTACCGAGATGCCGTGCAATTGCACGGCGTAGAAATCGCCCAGGGCATCCACATCGGTATCCGGCCCCAGCTGGCCATCGGCGACGCCGCGCCGCAGCCGGTCCATCACCGATTGCGTGCGTTCATGGCGCTGCGCGCGCAGCCATTCCAGCACCCCGTCGTTCTGCTCCGAGCAATTGGTGGCCGCCGACACCACCATGCAGCCCTGCGGCGAGTCCGGCTGGGTGTAGAGCATGACCGCGTCGTGCAGCATGCGCTCGATGGCGGCGGCCACATCCTCCTCCTGGCGCAGTGCCAGATCGGCGAAGCCGCCGTCCCCGGCGGTGTAGAGCGCCACCGCCTCGCGGAACAAGTCCTCCTTGCTGCCGAATGCCGCGTAGATCCGCGCCGAGGCGATGCCCAGCGCCGCGACCAGATCCGACATCGAGGTGCTCTCGTAGCCGCGCCGCCAAAAGGCCAGCATCGCCTGTTTCAACGCCTGGTCCCGGTCAAACTCCCTAGGCCTGCCTGCCATCTTTTCCTCTCGCTTTCATCTTGCCGGGCAGAATTTTATCGCGGCCGGCTGTTGACGTGTAGTCCTGGCCTTGTCTATTATTTGTCGATCGACAAACAATTAAGGACGATACATGAAAACCCTCAAAGGCCCAAGTCTGCATCTGGCGCAATTCGGCGCGGATCAAGCCCCGTTCAACACCCTGGACGGCATTGCCGGCTGGGCGGCGCGCACCGGTTTCAAGGCCTTGCAGATCCCGGCCTGGGACAGCCGCTTCATCGATGTGGAGCGGGCCGCCGCCAGCCAGGACTATTGCGATGAAATCACCGGCACGCTGGCCGCGCACGGCTTGCGGATCAGCGAGCTGACCACGCATATCTTCGGGCAACTGGTCGCCGTGCATCCGGCCTACGACGCGATGTGCGACAACTTCGCGCCGCCCAGCCTGCGCGGCAAGCCGGCGGAGCGCACCGCCTGGGCGCTGCAACGGCTGCGGCAGGCGGCCCAGGCCTCGCGGCGGCTGGGCCTGAGCGAGATGGGCACCTTTTCCGGCTCCCTTGTCTGGCCGTATCTGTTCCCGTTTCCGCAACGGCCGGAAGGGCTGATCGAAACCGCCTTCGAAGAACTGGCGCGGCGCTGGCTGCCGATTCTCGACGCTTGCGACGAACACGGCGTCAATCTGTGTTACGAAATCCACCCCAGCGAAGACCTGCATGACGGCACCAGTTTCGAACGCTTTTACGAGCTGGTGGACCAGCACGCGCGCTGCAAGATGCTGTTCGACCCCAGCCACCTGGTGCTGCAGCAACTGGATTATCTGGCCTACCTGGACATCTATCACGAGCACATCCGCATGTTCCATGTGAAGGACGCCGAGTTCCGACCCAATGGCCGGCAAGGCATCTACGGCGGTTACAGCGGCTGGACGGAGCGCGCCGGTCGTTTCCGTTCCCTCGGCGACGGCCAGGTGGACTTCAAGGCGATCTTCTCCAAGCTGGCGCAGTACGACTACGAGGGCTGGGCCACGCTGGAATGGGAATGCTGCCTCAAGGACCAGGAGGATGGCGCGCGCGAGGGCGTGGACTTCATCAATCGCCACATCATCCATGTGACCGAACGCGTGTTCGACGACTTCGCCGGCGCCGCGGTCGATCAGTCTCAAATCCGCGCGATGCTGGGCATCGCCTGACTTTTCATCCACTTTCTCAGCGAGACTACAGATGTCGGCACTTCCTCTTATCGACACCGAATCCGATTTCATTCACGACTACGTGCGGCTGGACGGCCAGCGCGTCCATGTGGTCACCGCCGGCGCGGGCCGGCCGGTGCTGCTGATCCCCGGCTGGCCGCAAACCTGGTATGCCTGGCGCCATGTGATGCGCGCCTTGGCCGCGCATGGCTTCCTGGCCATCGCGGTGGACCCGCCGGGCACCGGATTTTCCAGCCGGCCGGACAGCGGCTACGACACCGGCGCCGCCGCCGCGACATTGCACCGGGTGATGAGCCGGCTGGGCCATGAGCGTTACCAAGTGGTGGGCCACGATGTGGGCATGTGGCTGGCTTACGCGCTGGCCAGCGATCACCCCGGCGTGGTCAGCCGGCTGGCGCTGACCGAGGCGGTGATCCCTGGCCTGGCGCCGGCGCCGTCGATTTTCGCGCCTCCGGAAGAAAACATCTTCCTGTGGCATTTCATGTTCAACCAGTTGGCCGATCTGCCGGAAACGCTGATCGCCGGGCGCGAGCGTGCCTATCTGGACTTCATGTTCCAGCGCTGGTCATGGCGGCGCGACCGGGTGGCGGCGGAGGTGTATATCGACGCCTACTCCTCGCCGGGTGGCCTGCGCGGCGGCTTCGCCTATTACCGGGCGATTCCCGAAACCATCCGTCAGAACCAGCTGCGCGCGCAAAGCAAGCTGGCCATGCCGGTGCTCGCCATCGGCGCCGAGCACGCCACCGGCAACGCGCCGCTGGACACGATGCGCGGCCGGGCCGACGACTTGCGCGGCGTGGTGATCCCGGATTGCGGCCATTTCATCATGGAGGAGGCGGCCGACGCGTTCATCGCCGAACTGCTGCCCTTCCTCGAAAGCGAGACCTGAGATGCCCTTGGATAGCAAGATTCAACACTGGCTGGAACAGGCGGCGGCGGGCGAGGCCGGCGCGCCGATGGACATGGCGCGGCTGCGCGCCGACACCGACGCCGGGCTGCGCCAACAGCATGGCCCGCTGGCGCGCGTCGCGCGGGTGGAGGTGTTCCAGCTGAGGGCGCGGGACGGCCACCCGCTGCGCGTGATCGGCTATTGGCCCGAGGCCCGCGCGGCGGCGCAGCCGGCGCTGGTGTTCGCCCATGGCGGCGGCTGGTGCCTGGGTTCGGCCGAGGTCTACGACAACCCCTGCCGCGCGCTGGCCCAGGCCACCGGCTGCGTGGTGTTGTCCGTCGACTACCGGCTGGCGCCGGAGCACTGCTATCCGGTGCCGCTGCACGATGTGTACGACGCGCTGTGCTGGGCCTTTGAAAACGCGCAAGCGCTAGGTCTGGACCCCAAGCGGCTGGGCGTGGCCGGGGACAGCGCCGGCGGCAACCTCGCCGCCGCGGCCTGCCTGCTGGCGCGCGATCTGGCGGGCCCGGCCATCGCTCATCAACTGCTGATCTACCCGGCCTTGAGCCACCAGATGGACAGCGCCTCCTATCAGGCTTACGGCGATGGCTATTACCTGACGCGGGAGCTGATGCGTTTCTGCTTCGATACCTATCTCTCCGAGGAGGCGGAGGGGGCGTTGCCCTATGTGTCGCCGCTGCTGGCGCCTAGCCTGGCCGGCCTGCCGAGCGCGACCATTCTGACCGCCGAGTTCGATCCCTTGCGCAGCGAGGCGGAGGACTACGCCGCGCGGCTGAACGCGGCTGGGGTTGCGGCGACGCTGCGGCAGCTGGACGGCATGGTCCATGGCTGCATCCACATGCTGGGGCTGACGCCGGCCGCGGGCGCGTTGTTCGACATCGCCGGCGGCCAGCTGCGGAAAGCGCTGGGCCTGAGCGGCTGAGCAGCGGCGGGGGCGCGAGAAGTGAACACGGCCGGGGCTGGAGTCGTGTAGCATAAGCGCTCCCCGCCGCCGCAAGGGCGCGCGGGAACGGGGTGAAATGCAAACCTATCATTGGGAGCGACAATGCCGGAATACTCGAATCTGCTTGCTTTTGCGCTGGTCTCATTGGGCATGGTCATCACCCCCGGTCCCAATATGATGTATCTGATCTCGCGCTCCATCTGCCAGGGCAAGCGGGCCGGGCTGATTTCGCTGGCGGGCGTGGCCTTGGGCTTCGTGTTCTACATGTTGTGCGCGGCCTTGGGCATCACCACCTTGCTATTGGCGATCCCCTACGCCTACGACGCTCTGCGCATTGGCGGCGCGGCTTACCTGCTGTACCTGGCGTGGCAGGTCTTGAAGCCTGGCGGCCGTTCGCCGTTCCAGCTGCGCGAGCTGGCGCCGGACAGCAGCCGCAAGCTGTTCATGATGGGCTTTCTGACCAATCTGCTGAATCCCAAAATCGCCGTGATGTATCTGGCGCTGCTGCCGCAATTCCTATCCCCGGCCGGCGGCAATGTCTTGTCCCAGTCGCTGCTGCTTGGCTTCACCCAAATCCTGATCAGCGTCAGCGTCAATGCCATCATCGCGCTGAGTGCTGGCTCCATGGCCGCGTTTCTCGTCAAGCGCCCGGCCTGGGGCGTGGCGCAACGCTGGATCATGGGTTCGGTGCTGGGCGGGCTGGCGCTGAAGATGCTGTTCGAGAAACCGCGCTACTAGCCGAGCCTCGGCGCAGCGTTAGAACGTGTTTACGATCTCGCGAGCCAAGGCGAGACCAGGCGGAAACGAGCGAAAAAGCGGAATGTGCTCGTGGTGCATGAGCATTTCGAAGACGTACTCACCGTGTGAGGTCTCACGACGCGCGGCAGATCGTAAACAGGTTCTTACAGCGCATGTCGTTCAATGATGGCGGCCAGCGCGTCGAATAGCTGCGGCAGATTCTGGGCCGTGCTTTCCTCCAGCGGCTGATCCCAGTTTTCATGCTGGATCACATAAATGCGGAAGCGGCCGCGCGGACTGAATTCCGGATACCAACCGACATCGACCAGGGTGTCTAGCGACGGGCAGCTGATCTGCAGCATGTCTTCTTTCAAGGAAAACAGGAACTCCTCATCGCCAAGGTCGAAGGTTTCATCGACATCGCTGAGCGCGTCGTAGCTGATAATGGAGCGGGATAGCTGGAGCTTGTTTTTCATTTTTCCGATTTGGCTATTCTCAATGCGACCGAGTACGATATGCCGCGTTCAGGCTGTTGTCGCCGAGGCCGGCAGCCGATGTTCAAGACCCGCTAAGCAAACCCCTGATCCTGCGCTGCGCCTTGCCTGCGTCGGCGCGTCTTGGCTCAGGTTCTAAACACGATCCCGCTGATGGCGCGCGGATCATGGCCTGACTTCGTCGCGGGCTCGCGGCTTGAGGGCCAAGCATGAATATTCCACAATTGTAACGTTGAGCAATGACAACTTCCCACCCCTCCACTCAAACCCTGCTGACCGGGTTTCGCATCGTATTCCATACCCAGCTCATAGTGCTGGCGGTATCCATCGCCATGAGCTGGGTCCTGTACCACGACCCGCATGGCGGCATGCATCAGGATTTGATCGGGAGCTGCGTGCTGCTGCTGGGCATCAATCTGATGGCCTTTGTTGCCGGTTGCGGCGTGTTTTTGCAGCGGGTGCGGCTGGACTGGCTGGGCCGCAAGATCGCTTATGTGGGGGTGGAAACAGAATATCGCTGGCGCGAGGTGGATGTCGCCGCCATTGATGCCGTTCGTTTTCTGACGTATGGCCAGGGCAATAGAGGAGTGGTGGATCGCCTGTGGCTGAAAGCGGATACCCATCCGCGCGGCGGCTTGCGGCTGCTGGATTCTCGCGTCAGCCCGCTGTTCAAGCGGCGGCCCTCGCCCTTGTTCAGCCTGGTGGTGGAATTCGTCAGGGCGCAGAACCCCGAGGCCAGCCTGCCGCCAACGTTGGTGTAGCGCCACGGCGCGGCTGGCCGCCAAAAGAAACACCCCGCGGGCGGGGTGTTTCTTTTTTAGGCGCTGCTTAAGTTATTTACTATTTCCCGGACGTTTGGCCATCATCTCGCGCAGCGCGTCCTCCTGAGTGTTGAGACGGTCGATGTAGTCGAAGATGTCGATCGGGAACAGCAGCACTTGCTCGATCAGCGCGAAGAAGCCGGCCCAATAACCCTTGCTCGCGCCCTGGACCTCGAAGTCGACGTCGCCGGCGATGCGCCCCAGCAGGATATTGCCCAGGTTGTTGGGATTGTCCTGCAGATACTGGATGTAGTGGCCGGCGAATTCGCGGCCGATGCGATAGGCCTTGTGATAGTCGTCGGCGGGCGGTACTTGCCAGCAGTGCACGCGCGGACGGTCCGGCACGAGGGCGGCGAAGGGCAGTTCCTGATGGGGTACGGGCTGGGTGCCGGGACGGTAGTGGCGACGGCTTGGAGGTTTTACTGACATGTGCTTCTCCTGAGGTTAGCTCGCCGACCACCTTCGAAGGATGTCGAAGGTGGCAGGCCATGACAGGATTGGCGTACCGGATACCTCAGCAGACCGGCGGGCGCAGAGCACCCTCCCGCCACGGCCTGCCGGTGTTGCTGGCACGCAATGGAGGGATGGGCAGAAGTTTTTAGCTTCAGCCCTGCCGAGGTAATACCAGACGCCAATCTGGATGCCGCGGTTGTGGCGGCATGGGGGGGATTGTGCCCAGCGGCAGCGGGGCGGTCAAGGCGGCGACTAGGTAGTTTGCCGGGCAGCGCTGTCGTTGGCTGGCAAATATAGTTAGAACCAGTCCAAAGTCCGCCGCGCGGAATGGCGCGGCGGGCGTCGCCATGGGCTAGAACGCGGACTTGCTGCAATGCCGGGAGACACGCAATGAACGATCCAATCCGCCACGTCGTGGTGCTGATGCTGGAAAACCGGTCCTTCGATCATCTGCTGGGCGATCTGGACCAAAAGCTGTTGGGGCTGGAAGGCGTGAAGAATGCCCAGGCTTATGTGGCCCGGCATCCCAGCCATATTCCCGGCGATCCGGCGCCGCTGCCGTTCAGCGGCAATGCCAAGGCCAGCCTGGACGCCAAGTCGCTGGGGGAGGCGGCGGATTTTGATCCGAGCCATGAGTTTCTGGACGTGAAGGCGCAACTGGGCGGCGATCTGGCCGCACCGGTGATGAACGGCTTCGCCGCCGACGCCTACGAGGTGTTCAAGACCAAGTTCAAGCCCGAAACGCTGCGCGACAGCATCAGCCAGGCGATGGCGTATTTCCCGCTGAATACCAGCGCCACGGGCGCGATTCCGGTGTTGCAGTCGCTGGCGCAGCAGTTCGTGGTGTGCGACCACTGGTTCGCGTCGATTCCCGGCCCCACCTGGCCCAACCGCTTTTTCGCGGTGGCCGGCACCACCAAGGGCAATCTGCGCATGCCGGAGGGGGTGGCGACAATCCCCACGCTGTTCCGCCACTACGACATGGACACCATTTTCAACCGGCTGCACGATGCCGGCAAACGCTCGCGCATTTATTACCACGATATCTCGCTGTCGCTGCTGCTGCGGCAGACCTGGGATATCCCGGACCTGCGCCAGCGTTTTTCCGGCTTCGCCGCGGATGTGGCGCAAGCGCAGCCGAATGATTTTCCCGAGTTCGTGTTCATCGAGCCGCGCTTCTTCCAACTGCCCTTTGCCGACAAGCCCAATGATCAGCACCCGCCGCACGATATCGGCCTGGGCGATCAACTGATCGCGGATGTCTACGCCGCGCTCAGCGGCAACCAGGCCTTGTGGCGGGAGACCTTGCTGGTGGTGGTTTATGACGAGCACGGCGGCTTTTTCGATCATGTGGCGCCGCCGTCGGCGCTGCCGCCGGATGACTGGGTCGCGCCCAAGGGGCCGGACGGCGATCTGGGCTTCGGTTTCGATCGCCTGGGCGTGAGGGTGCCGGCGGTGCTGGCGTCGCCGTGGCTGCAGCCGGGCATCGATCATGCGGTGTACGACCACAGCAGCTTGCTGGCCTATGTCTGCAATAAATGGCAGCTGCCGGCGCTGGGCGCGCGCTGCCAGGCGGAGATGCTCAAGCAGCCGTTCTCGGGCTTGTTCCAGGCCAGCCCGCGCGCCGTGTCGCCGGTGCTGACCGCGCGCGCGATGGGCGCGGAGCGGGCGCTGGCGCAGGAAGCCGCCGCGCCGGCGCAGCCCAATGGCAATCAGCTGGCCCTGGCCTATATGGTGGATTTTTTGGCGGACTATCTGGGCGTCGGCGATACCGAGCCGGGCGCGCGCGCCTTGCTGTCGCCGCAGGCCGCCAGCGCGGACGGGCTGCTGCGCAAGGTGGACAAGATCGAGGCGCGGCTGAGCGATCAGGCCAGGGCCTCGGCCTTGCTGCAAGCGGCGCCGACGCCGCGGGAGGCGGCCGGCCCGATCAAGGTGTGGATGGTGCATGGGGTCGGCCATCAGGACGCGGCGGAGCAGCAGGCGTGGAAGGAGCGCTGGGAACAGGCGTTCAGCGCCAGCGCGCGCCAGGCGGGCTGTAGCCGGGCCTTCCAGTTCCAGTACGCGGATTACGACGCGGTGTTCCAGCAGTATCCGCTGGACGCCTGGACCATCGCCCGCGGCCTGGCCGCGCTGGCGGCAGGAGCGTTGACGCCGCAGGACGACAAGGGCCTGCTGGACGGCCTGGACCAGATGGGGAGCGTGTTGCGCTGGACCGCGGGCATGACCTTGCAATGGGTGGAGAACGCGGACTTGCGAGCGGCGCTGGCGGCGACGCTGCGCCAGCAGTTCGATGCCTTCCAGCCGGACCTGGTCTGCGCCCACAGCCTGGGCAGCATGGCCTGTTACGAGTTGTTCCGGCGCATGGTGGCCGGTGGCGAGGCGGCGGCGCTGAATGGCCGCGGCTTGCTGACTTTCGGCTCGCAGCTGGCCAATCCGGCGGTGCGCCAGGCGCTGGGCGGCCGGCTGGAGCCCTTGTACGACGCCGACGGCCAGGGCATCAGCCAATGGTTTCAGCTATACAACCCGCTGGACCGGGTGTTCACCTGGCCCTTGCCCTGGCAGGACGCCCGCAGTCATGTGCTGACCCAGTCCTTCACCGACCCGCCGCTGAACCACGACGGCGCGGTCTACCTGGCGCAGTCGCGGCTGAGCGGCGAGGCGCTGCCGCAGTTGCTGCCGCTGGCGGCGCCGGCGCCGCGCTCGGTCCAGGCCTTGCTGCCGGCGGCGGCGCGCACCCGGCGCCGCGCGCTGCTGGTGGGCATCAACGCCTATCCCAAGCCGGAAATGCGGCTGAACGGCTGCGTCAACGATGTCTATCTGATGAGTTCGGTGCTGCAGGAATGCGGCTTCGCCGCCGACGATATCCGGGTGCTGAGCGATGAGCGCGCGACGCGCGACGCGCTGCTGGAGCGGCTGGACTGGCTGGCCGACGGCGTGGGGCCGGGCGATGAGCGGGTGTTTTTCTATTCCGGCCACGGCGCGGAGCTGCCGCACTACGGCGCCGACGGTCAGCCGGACCGCAGCGATGAAACCCTGGTGCCGGTGGATTTCGATTGGCAGCCGGAGCACGCCTTCACCGACAAGGAGTTTTACCGCTATTACAGCCAGCTGCCGTACGATGCCAATTTCGTCGCCATCTTCGATTGCTGTTATGCCGGGGGAATGACGCGCGGCGGGCGGACGGTGCGCGGCATCGATCCGCCGGACGATGTGCGTCACCGCATGCTGCGCTGGGAGCCGCGGCATCAGATGTGGGTGCCCAGGGATTTCGCCGAGCAGGCGGCGCAGGCGGGCAGGGCCTTCCTGCCGGACCGGGCCGCGCCGGCGGACGCGATCCAGCTGCGCCGGCATGGCCTGGGCGAGGCCAAGGCCTTGTGGACGGATTCTGAGCCGGCGTTCAAGGCCGCCACCGCCGCTTACGGCCACGCCGGGCCGTATGTGCCCTTGCTGTTGTTCGCCGCCGGGCAGGCGGAGCTGGCGTCGGAGTACAACCACGGCGCGGCGGCTTACGGCGCGTTCACCTTCACCCTGGCCAAGCGGCTGCGGGCGGCGGCGCAGCCGCTCAGTTTTGCCGCGCTGATCGCCGAGGTGCGGCAGGAGCTGCAGGCCTTGGGCTATCAGCAGACGCCGACGCTGAGCGGCCATCCAGACAAGATGGCCGCCCTGGTGCCGGCGCAGCGCTGGAAACAGCCGGGTTGAGGCCGGGCTTGGAGGGGCCGCGGGCCCTGCGGCTGCTTGTCAATCCAGGATCGGGTCCTGTTCCACCAAGGCCAGCCGCGCCACCACCGCGTGCGGCGGCAGCAAGGTGCCTGGAGAGAGCACGGCGTTGGCGCCGATGCGGCTGTGATCGCCCACCAGCGCGCCGAACTTCTGCGTCGGCAAGGTCCACGCCTGCTGGCGGCAGCGCACGGTGATGGTCTTATCGCGGCGCTCGTTCCAGTGATTGGCGATGATGGCGCCGGCTTCCATATTGACGTCCGCGCCCAGCACGGCGTTGCCGACGAAGTTGAAATGGGCCAGCCGCGAGTAGGGGCCGATGACGCAGGTTTTGAGCTCGCAGCCCGGCCCCACCGTCACATCATTGGCCAGCGCCACGCCGCCGCGCAGATAGGCGTGGGCGGCGATGCGGCAGCCGGGGCCGATCAGCAGCGGACCCTTGAGGATGGCGCCGGCTTCTATCATGGCGCTGTGGTGGATGGCGATGTCGCCGTCCAGCGTCCATTCGGCCGGGTCCAGCGCGGCGTGCACCCGGCTCAGGCTGTCCGGCAGCCGGTTCAGCCAGAGCCACGGAGGCTGGCCGCCTTCCAGCCAGGGAAAGTGGGTGAGCAGGTCGGGAAACAGTTCGGCGGCGAGATTGGAGGGCATGGCTTAGATTTCGTATACCCAGCTCAGCGAATCGCCCGGCTGTTCCACCTGAGTGGATTCCAGGCTGAACAGTTCCATCTTGCGCAGCGGCGGCGAATACAGGTGCAGGGTGATCAGGTCTTCGCCGTAGGGCTGCAGATTGGAAATCTGGTGAATGTCCAGATTACCGTTGATGGTGAGGCTGCCGGTGGCCAGGCGATGGGATTCCACCGCGTACACCAGGCCATGCTCGGTGCGCTCGAAGATGGTTTCGGTGGCGCAGCCTTGCAGCACGCGCAGGCCGCACAGGCTGCCGCGGTGATTGTGGATGCGGCTGCGCTGGGTGCTGCGCCAGCACAGCAGCAAGAGCTCGCAGTGAGGGCTGAGGTAGATCTGGTTGCGGCGGTAGCGCTCATTGCTGAACTGGAGGAAGGGCCGCAGATCTTCTAGGCCAAGTTGCAAGGCATTGTGGAAACGATGGATTTGCTCCAGAGAAAGGGGCGCTTGATAGCTGTCCAACTGGCGCAGCGAGGCGGTGAGGCTGGGGCTGATCGCCACTGGAGGCATGTCCAGACAGAGCGGGTCATGCATGGTGTTCTCCTTTGTCTTGAGCGCCGGCGCGAGGGGCGGGCGTAATGAGTAGTGGCTTGTCCACCATGCCGTTCTGGGGCGGCATGATGAACTGACCGGTCCGGCTCCGCCAAGTTCGCTGTCCGGAGTTTGCTACCTGTATAGCTAATATCGGGCAGGTGGAGGGATAGCTGAAGTGACAGGTGTCAGCCGTGTTCCATGCCGGCGGCCGCGCCATGGCGGCGCAAGGCGGCGCGCGCGCGGCGCAGGCCCAGGGCGATGGCCAGCGCCAGCAAGGGCACCGCGGCGGCGGTGGCCAGTTCCACATTGAGCGCCAGGCCGGCGGCCTTGGCGCCCTTGAGCAGGTAGCCGATCAGGCCGGCGCTGTAGTAGGTGATGGCGGCGATGGACAGGCCTTCCACGGTTTGCTGCAGGTGCAGCTGCATCGCGGCGCGGCGTTCCATCGAGGTGAGCAAGGCCTGGTTCTGCCGTTCGCGGCGGATGTCGACGCGGGTGCGCAGCAGCGCGGTGGCGCGATTGACGCGCTCGGCCAGGGCGCGCTGCCGCGCGGCCACCGCGCGGCAGGTGTCTATGGCCGGGGTCAGCCGCCGTTGCAGGAATTGCTGGAAGGGTTGCAGGCCCTGGATGCGGCGTTCGCGCAGTTCGGCGATGCGGCAGCGGGCGATGTCGTAATAGGCCAGCGAGGCGTTGAAACGGTGATCGGTGCGGGACAGCGCGTTTTCGGTGGCGCCGGCCAGCTCGGTGAGCCGATGCAGCAGCTGCGGTTCGCTGTCGGCGCCGGCATCGCCCATGGCGCCGGTGAGTTCGGCCAGTTCTTCGTCCACCTTGGCCAGTTCCGGGGCGATGCTCTTGGCCACCGGCAAGGCCAGCAGGGCCAGCATGCGGTAGGTTTCCAGCTCCAGCAGCCGCTGCAGCATGCGGCCGGCCTGGCGGCGGCCCATGTAGAAATCCGCCAGCAGATAGCGGGAGAAACCATCGGCGTGGATGCGGAAGTCGGTGTAGGCGCGGCCGGCGCCGTCGCCTATTTCCGCGCCCACCAGTTCGTGGCCGTTGAAGCATTGCGCGGCCAGGTCTTCGATGCGCAGCGGCAGCGCGCCGGGCGGCAGCAGCGCGGCGTGGGCGGCCACCAGCATATTGCCGGGCAGCAGCGGCAGCCAGCCGGCGGGCAGTGCCTGCAGCGCGGGTTGGGCGAAGGGGCTGGTTTCCGCGCCATGGGCCTGCACGCTGAGGGTGGAGAACTCGCCGTGGCGCTCCCAGCGCACGCGGCCAAACGGCGCTTGCAATTGAAACTGGCTGGCCTTGGGGTCCGGGGCGGGCAGTTCCAGCTGTTGCGCCAGCTCGCGGTATAGCCAGAGTTCCTGCTCATGGCTGATGTGGCGATGCAGATAGGCGAGGTAGCTGAGACGGTTGTCGGCGGCGATCTGCAGCGCTGGCCGGGCATGGGCTTCGCTGTTCAATTGCCGGCGTTGCGGGTGTTCGTTGAGGCGCAGCAGGGTGGGATCGGAGAGGTCGGCATGCATGGCGGGCTCCGGTGGCGGGTGGCGGTTTCAGCATAACGCGGATCATATTGCACTGCAGCATATTTTGATCCGGTATTGTTTCAGCCAAAATAAAAAGGCGGCCTTGGCCGCCTTTTCCGGTCCGCGCCGGGTTCAGTCGGGCAGATTCAGCGCCACCGCGCCCTTGGCGTCGAACCAGGCCACGCCGCTGCCCAGCATCGCCTGGCCATTGCGCACGAACAGATCGTGCGCCATCGCCAGTTGCAGCTGCTCCAGATAGGCCGGGGTGAAAATGCCGCTCCATTCCGCCTGCAGTTGGCGCGCATCGGCGATCTGGCGGCTATTGCCCTTGTGGTTGATCCGCAACGGGAAATGCACATAGCGGCTGGCTTGCTGCGCCTGGCCGGCCAGCGCGGCGCGCTGGAAGCCTTGCACCCTGGCCTCGAAGGCGGCGTCGCTTTCCTCGGTGACATCCTGGTACCAGCGGCCGTCGGCGGCGGGAGCCATGTCGCCTATGCTCAGCGCCACCGGCAGTGTCTTGGCCTTCAGCGTCCAGCTGCCGTCCAGGCCCACGCTGTTGTCGAAGCCCAGCGGCTGGCCGTCGCCGCCGCCGTTATTCTTGAAGCGCAGCTGGAACTCGCCGCCGCCGGCCTCGCTCAGGCGCAGGGTCTCGCCCTGCAGCTTGCCGCGCAGCGGAATGTCCTTGAGGTAGCGGCCATAAAAATAATGGCCGCCGCTCAGCGTCTTGCCGTTTTTGATCAGCAGGGTCATGCCGATGCGTTCCTGGCCCAGCGTGCCTTCCAGGCTGACGCGGTCGATGTCGTCGGCGGCGCGGGCCACGCCGGACAGGCCGGTGATCAGGGCGGCGGCGAGCAGGCCGCGGGATGCGAGTTTGAGCGCTGTCATGGTGTGTCCCTCCGTTAGCGGGCGATAAAGCGTTTGCCGTAGCTGGCGCGGTCGATTTCCTGGATTTCCACGCACAGCTGCACTTCCACGTCCGGCGGCAGCGCGGCGCTGTCGGCCAGCGCTTGCAGGCTCAGTTCTGACAAGCGCTGTTTTTCCTCCGGGCTGCGGCCGCTGAGTATGGCCAGCTTGGCGTGGATAAAGGCGCGCGGCAGGTCCTGGACGCCGATCTGGCAGCAGTCCAGCGCGATGGCGCGGCTCTTGATGTCGGCTTCCTCGAACTGACCGCTGGCCAGCAGCGCGCGGTTGATGTCCAGCAACGCCGCGCCGGCGGAAAAGGTGTCGAGGTTCTTGCTGTATTCGAGTGTCAGATGGGGCATGTCTGGGCCTGTGGGATCGCTTCCGCGCGCCATGGGCGCCTGGAATGGTTTTGCGTATTGCTATACGCCATTGTCTTGGATGCTGCCCAGTTTAGCGCAAGCCCAGGGCGGGAGAACAGGGGGATGGCCGCGCGGGGCACGGCCGAGCGTCGGGAAGCCGCTCACTGCCCATCGCGCTGCGGCGCGGTCGTGCCGAGTGCGGGTGGTTTTGAAATGCGCATGCGCCGCATGGGCATTTCGCGTGTTCCGCCGTTTTCGCCAGTTCCCGCTCGGATTCGCGGGAGCTTGCGCGGTCTAGCGGCGTTGGCCGGTTTTCTGGATCAGGCTTTGGATGTCTTCCAGTTTGATGACATCGTGTTCCAGGCTGCGGCTGATCAATTCCAGCAAATAGGTTTTCTTGAATACCGGGGAGCCTTCCCACTCGCTGCCCGGCTGTCCGATCATGCAGGGTTGGGTGATGATGGCGGGTTCGCCATCAATCACATCCAGCGCGAATTCGTCTTCCGAGATTCTCATTTTGCGGTTTCCTCTGTCTGGTGCCGCGCGTGACTGGCTTGCTCTGGATATTCGCCGTTTTACGCGTGGCATTGTGCTGCCTTTAATTGTTTTTATTAATACTTTTTTAGTTATTTAATTTTTGCCTGCGAGTATCTTGCCGGTGCCATGAATGTTATAGTGTTGCGGTTTTATTATATTGTCTTTCTATTTAAAATAATAGCAGTTGGGGTGGGTGAAATATCTGAATGCAAACAGTATGTTTCATTTGGCTGTTTCCCTGATTCATGATGGTTAAAATAGGGTGGCCATGGTTTCGTGTTAAATTAAAATAATGATTTTCGCTATTGGTTTGTTTTTCATGGAGGGGCTGAATGAGCAGGGCGGCGTGGAAAGAAGAGGGCGAAAGCGCGGCATTGCTGCGCAATGCATCGAAAAACCTGGCTTATCTGATGGAGCGCGCAGGTGTCGATGCCGCGCATTTGAGCGAGGCGATCGGCCTTGGCGTGGCGACGATCAACAATATCAAACGCGGGGTGGGCAATCCCACCTTGCTGACCCTGATGGAATTGGCCCGGTTTTTTGACGTCAAGCTCAGTGATTTCATCGAAGGCGAGCTGGGGCGGGGCGCTCGAGAAAGCCGTGCCGCACGGGCGGTGCCTCTGGTCAAGTTCACTGAGGTGGGCCTGTTTTGTGATGGCATGGCGATAGAGCCGGACCGTTATTTCGTCGACGCCGCCGGTTTCGACGCCGATGACGCGTTCGCCGTGGTGCTGAACAACGATGCGCTGTTTCCCAGCTTTTCCCAAGGCAGCGTTTTCATTGTGGCGCGCAAGGAAAGCCCGGCGGATGGGGACGTGGTGCTGGTCCGCATTGCCGGCCAACCTCCATGCTTCCGCCGCGTGTTCATCGACGGCGAGCATTGCCTGTTTTCAAGCATTTCCTTGATGCATGATCTGCAGCCGTCCATCTGCCGCGAGTTCGAGGTACTGGGCGTCGCGGTCAAGGCAATCAAAACTTTCAGCGCGGGATGAGTAGAGTGGAGCAATTCAGGGTTTACGGTCTGATCGTCGGCTTGTCGGTGACCATCATGGTGGTGTGCGATTCGCTGGTGTACAAGACTTTGGATATTCATGGCTTGAAGATCACCGCCAGCGGCATCGTGTTTTCGCTGTGCTATCTATTGTCCACGGTGTCCACCGAGGTGTACGGCTATAAGCTGGGCGGCCGCACGGTATGGATACTGGTGGCGTGCCAGACATTCTTCGTGTTGATAATCAACGCTTTTGCGCTGCTGCAGCCGGACAATAACGAGATCTCGAAACAGTATTACCTGCTGTTCAACGAGTTCTGGCGGGTGATGGTGGGCACCTGGATTTCGGTGCCGGCGTCTTACTTCTGCAATGGCTTCGTCGTGTCGCGGATGAAGGTGTTCTTTGCCGGACGCCTGTTCTTCGTCCGCTATGTGATCGCGTCCATGCTGGCGCAGGCGGTGTTGCTGATGACCGCTTATCCCATCAGCCTGTCGTCGCGCTACAGCGGGCAGGAGCTGGTCAACATCATCGCCACCACCTGGTCTTACAAGGTGCTGGTTTCCATCATCCTGCTACCGGTGGGGTATTACCTGGTGGGCGTGGTGAAGCGTATCGAAAAAACCGATTACTTCGATTGGAGCGTGTCGTACAACCCGCTGACCGTGTTCAAGGACGACGACGAGGCGGTGAAGAGAAACCACTACGCGATGGAGGAAGCGCATGAGAGTCGCGCAAATATCTGATGTGCACCTGTTCGCCGACCGCGACGGCCGGCTGCAGGGCTACGACACTTACCGCGAGTTCGACCGGGTATTGTCCCGGCTGGAGCAGCGGCACGCGGCGGAACTGGACGCTATCTGGGTGACCGGCGATATCTCGCAGGACGAGAGCCGGGAGTCCTACCAATGGTTCGCCGAGAGACTGGAGCAGACCGGCCTGCCGGTGCACTGGCTGCCCGGCAACCACGACGCCGCGCCGCTGGCGACCGAGGTATTGAGCGCGTATGGCTGGATGCGGCCGTTGCAGCGGCTGGAAACCGCGGACTGGCTGGTGCTGGCCTTGGACTCGGTGCAGCCGGGGATAGACGACGGCCATATCAGCGAGCAGGCGGCGGAGGCGTTCAGGCACAGCCTGGCGGCGGCGCAGAATCCTGCCAAACGCTGCGTGGTCTTGCTGCACCATCATCCGGCGGCGGTGGGCACGCCGCTGCTGGACAGTTGCATGCTGCAGAATACCGAGCGTTTCTGGGCCTTGATGGCGGAGGTGCCCAATCTTCAGTTATTGCTGTGCGGCCATGTGCATGGAGATTACCGTCTGCGCGCCGGCGAAGTGCCGCTGGAAGTGTGTCCGGCCACCTGCTTCCAGTGGCGCAAGGGCACATCGGAGCTGGATACCGAGGACCGGCGCGGCTACAAGTTGCTGGAATTCGACGCGGCGGGCTTCCGCAGCGAGACGGTGATGTTCTAGCGGCGGCTGCGCGGGTCAGGTCGCTTATTCGCTATCGCTTGACCGCGCGCAGCTCAAGCACCTTGCTGGCGGCGTCTGGCGCCGCGGTGTTCCGGCGCCGGGCCTCCACCGCCGCCGCGCTGAACTGGCGGCTGAAGTTGCGGCCTTTCAGAAAGCCGGTGGTATAGGCGATCTTGCAAATATCTTGCGCGCTCAAATCCGAAAAATAATCGATATTCTGGCAGATGCTTTCGCCGGAACAGGTTTCGCTATTGCCGTGGATGTGGATGCGGTATTGATTGCCGCGCAGTTCGGCCTCGACTTTGCAGCGCTTGCGCTGGGCTTGCAGATTGTTTTCCAGCAGCGCGATCTTGATCAGGTCGCGCGGATTGATCGCGGACATGATTTGATTACTGGCCAGAATATCCGCATGGGACAGTTTCACAAAATCGTGGCTGCCATAAACCTTGAACAGGTAGAGAAACTCTTTGGAGTTTTTCTTGGGCAGCCTGTCGCATAGCGCCAATTGGTATGGCGGGTTGAACACGCTGATGATCCATTTTTTTATTTGAGCCAGAGAAAGAGCGCGCATCGTGCATGACCCCCTGCATTAAACGCGCTCTAGTTTACCCAAAGCCGGTATTTGTTGCTTGAAGAAATGTTTTTGGAATATTTACATTATTAATATATTAATGGAGAAAATGTCGACCGTGATTGGCTTGGATCACGGCCGATATTCCGTTCCGGCCGGCGCCGGGCGCGGGCGCGGGCGTCAAGCGTTGGCGGCGCGATCCTGCAAGGGCAGGAACAGTTCGCTGACGGCGTCGGCTTCGGCCACGTCCGGGTAAAAGCGCAGGCGCTGCAAAAATAGCGGAAAGTCGCGCGGCTGTTCGCCGCTGGCGGGCAGCCACTCGGTGTACAGCCAGCGCGCCTTGGCGCCCAGTTCGGCATCGGAGCCCAGATGGCGCAGCCGGGCGCAGCGTCCGGCCGGAATCAGCGCGGCGCGCACGCCCTGGGGGTTGGCGGCGATGGCACGATCGGTGGCCGCGCACAAGCCGATGCGAAACGCGTCCGGCGCGCAGTCATCCGGATCGGTGTACAGCAGGTTGTAAGTGGCGCTGGCGCTGGGCGGCAGTTGTTGCTGCCGCCGCCAGGCGATGAAGTCGCGCAGGCTGTCTCCCAGCCGCGCGGGGTGGCCGCGGTGTTCCAGCAGCGCTATTGGGGTGGCGGGAAAATCGACGATGTCGACGACAAAGGGGGCATGGACGGACGGCATGGCGCGGTTCCTCAGTTGGCGCAGGGTTTGCAGATGGCTGTGCCAAGGCAGCCAGCGCGGCTGCCGCCGGAAGGCGGACGGGCTCTGGCCCACCGTTTGCCGGAAGGCGCGGGCGAAGGCCTCCGGGCTGCGGTAGCCGCTGTCCAGCGCGATGTCCAGCACCGGGCAGCGGCGGAAAGCCAGCCGCTCGCCGGCGCGCCGCAGCCGGCAGAGCTGCACATAGCGGTGCAGGCTGATGCCGAAACGGGCGCGGAACAGGCGGTGGAAGTGAAAGCGCGAGCAGGCCGCCACCCGGCTGAGTTGCTCCAGGCTGAGGTCGGCGTCCAGGTGGGCGTCGATATAGGCCAGCGCTTTGCCCAGCCGTGGTTCGAGGGTGTTCGGCATGCATTTCCTCCTTGGCGCCGCCAGTCTAGCGCGGTGGTGGCGCGGCGCGCCTGACCGATCTTGCGCTATTGCCGCGCCGGCTTGGAGCGTGTTGGCGATCTCGCGAGCTAGAGCGAGACAAGGCGTACACACCGTGTAATGCATCCACGACGCGCAGCAGATCGTAAACAGACGCTCAGGCCAGCGGCTTGAACATCGCCACCCTCCGGCGCAGACCGTGTTCGGCCTCGGCACGCAGCACGGCGCGCAGCCAGGGCGGGCAATCGGCGGCGGCGATGCTCTGAAAGCCGCGCCCTTGATAGAAGGGGGCGTTCCAGGCCAGGTGTTCGAAGGTGGTCAGCGTCAGCCGGCGCAGGCCCAGGCGGCGCGCGACGGCTTCCGCGTGCGCGATCAGCGCCGAGCCCAGACCCTGCCCTTGGCGGCTGGGGCAGACATCCATTTCCTGCAGGTGCAGGCTGTCGTCGTGACGGCGCGCCAACAGGAAACCGTGGACGCCATCGGCATCGGCCGCCGCCCATAGCAGGCCGGCGGCGCAGGCGGCGCTCAGCTCCTCCGTGGGCAGGGTGTCGGCGGACAGCGCCGGCGGTAGATCTTGCGGATCGAAGCGGGCGGCGGCGGCGCGCTCGATAGCGGCTAGCCGGACGAAGTCTTCCGGCGTGGCCGGCCGGATGCGCATGCGTTCCATGTCAGCGCGCTTCCCGCCACAGGCCCTGATAGTCGCGCGGCAGCCCGTCCGGGGTGACGCTGATCTCGGCCTGGAACGCGCCTTGGCGCGACTCGTAGCGGTAGCCGAACTCCGACAGACGGGTGTAACGCTGAGGCAAGGGCGCCAAGGTCAGCTCCGGAAATTGCAGCCAGGCGGCGCTCAGTTCCAGCGCCGCGCCGATCTCGAGCCGGCCGCGGCGGATGGGCAGCAGATTGGTGGCGGGGGTGAAGGCCAGGTCGATGTCGACGCAGCCTTGCACCTGCGGCTGCTCCACGCCGTTGAGCAGCCAGCGGCGCTCGGCGTCGGCTTCCAGCAGCAGTTCAATACGCTGGCCGCCGCGATAGCCTTGTACCGTCGCGCGCCGAGTGCTCCAGTCCGGCGCGCAGTCCACCTGGTAACGCAGCAGGCAGTTGACGCCGTCTTCGACGAAGATGGCGCAGCCGCTGAGACGCGGGCCGTGTTCGCCAGCCTCCAGCGCCGCGTAGTCGTGGCCGGAAGTATCCAGCCTTTGCCAGATAATGGCCTGGTGTTGCGTGATGTCGTGCATGCGTGGCCGATTTTCGGTGTTTCGGTAAACAGACCAGCATGATATGTCATTTGCCTGGGCTTGGGCAGCGCGGCGGAAAGAGTCCTGCTTCCCTGTGCCTTCCGCAAGCGCGGTAGATTGTAAACACAGTCTCAGAACCTGTTCAAAGTCTGCTGCGCTGCGGCGATACGGCGTTGAAAACAAGCTCAAAATGCTCATGTACCACGTGTACATTCCGCTTTTTCGCTCGTTTTCGCCTTGTCTCGCCCTTGCTCGCGAGATTTTGAACAGGCTCTTAGGCCGGCAGCAGCGCCAGCGCCTGTTCCAGGCGCAGCGGGGTTTCATCCAGCAGCGGGCGAGTCAGGCTCAGCGGCGCATCGTCAGCCGCCAGCGGGTTTTGCGGCAGCAGCCGGTGCTTGAGCACCAGGTGGGCCAGCGCCAGCCGGCGGTAATCGCCGTCCGGGTCCCGGGCGGCCTCCCAGGCCATGAACACGGCGCTGGCGCAGTGGTAGAGCGCGCTGGCGGCGCGCCGCGCTTCCACGCTGTCTGCCTGGTCGAAACTGGCGGCGGCGAAGTCGACGGCACGGTCCAGCGCCAGCCGCAAGCCGGCGCGCGACGGCGCGGGGACGCCGGCGTCGGCCAGCAGCCTGGCCAGGTAGGCATGCAGCGGCGGCAGCGTGGCTTCGCGCCGCGCCGAGCGCGCCACGTCCAGCGCCACGATATTGCTGGTGCCTTCCCAGATCGAGCCGAGCAATGCGTCGCGCACGATGCGCGGGTCGGACCATTCCTCGATGTAACCGCAGCCGCCACGGACTTCCATCGCGTCCTGGGTGACCTGGCGCGCGTCGCGGCAGGCGCGGAACTTGATCAGCGGGGTGAGGATGCGCGTCAGCTGCGCCGCTTCGGCGTCGCCGGCCGCGGCGCGATCCATGCAGGCGGCCAGGTGCAGGAACATCGAGCGCGCCTGCTCCGTGGGCAGCAGCATTTTCAGCAAGGAGCGCTGCATCAGCGGCATGTCGATCAAATGCCGGCCAAAGGCCTGGCGATGGCGGGCGGTGTGCAGCGCCTCGGCCACGGCGCGGCGCATCAGGCCGGCGGAGCGCACGCCATTGGACAAGCGCGACAAATTGATCATGGTGGCCATCTGCTGGAAGCCGCGGCCCACTTCGCCCACCAGATGGGCGCTGGCGCCTTCCAAGTGGATCTCGCCGCTGGCGATGGAGCGGCTACCCAGCTTGTCCTTCAGGCGGACGATGCGGTAGCGGTTGGGCTCGCCGTCAGACAGCAGACGCGGCAGCAGGAACAGGCCAAGGCCCTTGAAACCGTCCGGCTCACCGTCGACATGGGCCAGCACCATGGCCAGGCCGGCGTCCGGATTGGAGCAGAACCATTTGTCGCCTTCCAGCCGCCACTCGCCGTCCTGCCGGTAGGCGCGGGTTTCCACCCGGGACACATCGGAGCCGGCGCCTTGTTCGGTGATGAACATCGCGCCCTGGCACAGCTGCTCGAAATCCTGGCTCAGCAGCGCGGGCAGATAGCGCTCTATCAGCGCCGCGTCGCCGTGCAGCGATAAGGTGCTGCTCAGCGAGTCGGTCATGCTCAGCGGGCAGCACAGCCCGAACTCGGCCTGTACCAGCAGATAGGTGAACGCGTACTTGGCCAGCCGCGGCAGGCGCTCCGGCCAATCCAGCACGCCGGGGCGGTGGCCCTGCGCCGCCAGGCCGTATTCGGAGAAGGCCAGCCGCTCCAGCTCGATAAAGGCCGGGTGCTTGTCTATGCTTTGGCGATCCTGCCCGGTGCGGGTGCGCGGGTTCAGCGTGGGCGGGTGGCGATCGGCGGCGCGCGCCAGTTCGTCGAGGTGGCCGCCGGCCGCCGCGCCCAGCGCGCTCAGCCGCGGTTCCAGATGGCGGTATAGCGCGTCCGGCAGGTAAATCCGCAACAGGCCGGCCAGGCTGGGGTCGTTAAGAAAGAGGTTGTCGCCGTGGCGGTCGGGAATCGCTGTTGGCTGATCCGGATGCATGGTGCTTCTCCTGCGCGATGGGGCGAAGCCCATTGTTGGCATAATGGCCTGGGAGCGGAAGTACCGTTTTTGGCTCGCGCGATACCGAAAAGTTATCGCCGCCGGGAGGCGGCCGAGAGAGGAGGCGCTATGGATTTACGGCAATTGCGTTATTTCGCGGCGGTGGCGGAGGAGCTGCATTTCGGCCGCGCCGCGCGGCGCCTGCACATTTCCCAGCCGCCGCTGAGCCTGACCATACGGCAGCTGGAGCAGGAAATCGGCGCCTTGCTGCTGGAACGCGGCAACAAGACGGTGGCGCTGACCGCGGCCGGCGCGGTGTTGTACCAGCAGGCCGGCCGCCTGCTCAAGCTGGCCGACGAGGTGGCCGACACCGCCAGGCGCGCCGGCCAGGGCCTGGCCGGCCGCATCCGGGTGGGTTTTGTCGGCGCGATGTTGTTCCGTGGGCTGCTGGACGGGGTGCGGGTCTTTCAGCGCCAGGCGCCGGGGGTGGAGGTGGAGTTGTGCGAGATGAATACCGACGAGCAGATCCGCGCGCTGGAATTCGAGCAGATCGATGTCGGTTTCATCCACGCCGGCAATCTGCCGGCACGGGTGGAGCGGCAGTTGCTGTTGCGGGAGCCTTTTCTATGCTGCCTGCCGCGCGGCCATGTCTTGGCGCGCGGCGCGGCGGTGGCGCTGGAGCGCTTGCGCGAGGAGAGCTTCATCCTGTTTCCGCGCGAGGTGTCCGCCCATTACTACGACCGCATCGTCGCGCTGTGCGCGCAGGCCGGTTTCAGCCCGCGGGTGCGGCACGAGCTGCGGCAGTGGGGCGGCATCGTGCAGATGGTGGCGGGCGGCATGGGGGTGACGCTGGCGCCGGCCTCGCTGGGTCGGGCCGCGGCCGGCGGCGCGGTGCTGCTGCCCTTGGCCGGCGCGGAGGCTTATTCCGAGACCCTGTGCATCTGGCGGCGGCAGCGGGGCGCGGCCACGGACGGCTTGATCGCCGCGGTGGCCGCCGCGATCAAGGATTGAGGCCGGCGAGCGCCGCGCGTTCCCGCTGGCGCCACAGCAGGGTGGCGGCCAGCGCCAACAGCGCCAGCGCGCCGCCGGCGACGAAGGTGCTGGCGCTGCCGTGGCGGTCCCACATCCAGCCGGCCAGCACGCTGGCCAGCAGCAGGCACAGGCCGCTGACCAGATTGAACAGGCCGAAGGCGGTGCCCTTCATGTCGGCAGGCGTTTCCTCGGCCACCAGCGTGGCCAGCAGGCCCTGGGTAAAGCCCAGGTGCAGGCCCCACAGGGCGATGCCGGCCAGGGTGGCGGCGATGGAGCTGGACAGCGCCAGCGTGGCGTCGGCCAGGATCAGGATCATCAGGCCTAGCGCCAGCAGCGCGCTTTTGCTGCAGCGGTCTGCCAGCACGCCCACCGGGTAGGCGGTGAGCGCGTAGACCAGGCTCATCACCACCATCACCAGCGGCAGCCAGCTCAGCGGCAGGCCATGGCGCTGCGCCAGCAGCACCAGGAAGGCCTCGCTGAAGCGGGCCAGGGTGAATAGCGCGCCGATGGCGACCACCCACCAGTAGCGCTTGGAGAACTGGCGCAGCAGCGCCAGCCGCAGCGGCGAGCGGAAGGGCTTGCGCTCGGCGCCGGTCGGTTCGCGCACGCCGGCGACGATCAGCAGCACCGCCAGCAAGGCCGGCAAACAGGCCCACCACAGCACTTGCTGGATGTCGTTTGCCAGCCAGAACATCAGCGCGATGCCCAACAGCGGGCCGGCGAAAGCGCCTATGGTGTCCATGGACTGGCGCAGGCCGAAGCAGGCGCCGCGGATTTCCGGCGGCGCGACGTCGGCCACCAGCGCATCGCGCGGCGCGCCGCGTATGCCCTTGCCCACCCGGTCCATCAGCCGTGCGGCCAGCACGGTTTCGGCGCTGTGCGCCAGCGGAAACAGCGGCTTGCTCAGCGCCGCCAGGCCGTAGCCCAGCAGCAGCAAGCCCTTGCGCCGGCCCCAGTAATCGCTGATGGCGCCGGAGAACACGCGCAGGATCAGCGCGGTGGATTCGGCCAGGCCTTCTATCAGGCCCAGGGTCAGCGCGCTGACGCCCAAGGTGGACACCAGGAATACCGGCAGCAGCGCGTGGATGATCTCGGAGGACATGTCCATGCACAGGCTGACCAGGCCCAGGGCCCAGATGGTGGCGGGGATGCGGGGCTGCATGCGGGAGGCCTTTCTCGATGGGGGAATGCGTTCACGGCAGGCGCCACAGGCTGAGCAGCAGGCCGGCCAGCGCCGCGCCGGCTATCACCGGCATCGCCTTGACTTGTCGTTTCAGTAGCGCCCAGGCCGCCAGCGCGGCGATGGCGGTGGCGGCCCAGTCCACGCCGCCGCGCCAGCCTTGCGGCCACAGCACATGCCAGCCAAAGAATAGGGCGAGGTTGGCGATCACCCCGACCACGGCGGCGGTGATGGCGGTCAGCGGCGCGGTTAGCCGGATCTGTCCATGGCTGTGTTCGATCAGCGGGCCGCCGGCCAGGATGAAGACGAAGGAGGGCAGGAAGGTGAACCAGGTCACCAGCGCCGCGGCCAGCGCGCCGGCCAGGAACAGGTGCTCCGGACCCAGCAGCGCCTTGGCGTAGCCGCCGACGAAGCCGACGAAGGCCACCACCATGATCAGCGGCCCCGGCGTGGTTTCGCCCAGCGCCAGGCCGTCCAGCATCTGGCCGGCGCTTAGCCAGCCGTAATGCGCCACCGCGCCCTGGTAAACATAGGGCAGCACCGCGTAGGCGCCGCCGAAGGTCAGCAGCGCGGCCTTGGTGAAGAACCAGCCCATCTGGGTGAAGCCGCCGTGCCAGCCGTAGACGGCGGCGAGCAGCGCCATCGGCAAGGACCACAGCAGCAGGCCGGCCAGCACGGCGCGGCCGAGCCGGAGCCAGGAGAAGCGGGCGTGCGCCGGCGGCGGGGTGTGATCGTCGATCAGCGCCGGGCCGTAATGCGCGTCCGCGCCGCCATGGCCGCCGGCCTGGAACCAATGTGGCCGCAGCCGTCCGGCCAGCGCGCCGATCAAGGCCGCCGCCAGCACGATCAGCGGGAAGGGCGTTTGCCACCACGCGATGGCGCACAGCGAGGCCAGCGTCACGCCCCACAGCCAGGGCCGTTTCAGCGTGCGCGTGCCGATGCGCCAGGCCGCCTGGGCCACGATGGCGACCACCGCGGGCTTGATGCCGTAGAACAGGCCGGCGATCCAGGTTAGGTGGCCGTAGGCGATATAGACCCAGGACAGCAGCACCAGCAGGAAGAAGGACGGCAGCACGAACAGCGCGCCGGCGGCGACGCCGCCCCAGCCGCGGTGCAGCAGCCAGCCGATATAGGTGGCCAGTTGCTGCGCTTCCGGCCCGGGCAGCAGCATGCAGTAATTCAGGGCGTGCAGGAAGCGGCGTTCGGAAATCCAGCGCCGGCGCTCCACCAGCTCCTGGTGCATGATGGCGATCTGCCCGGCTGGGCCGCCGAAGCTGATCAGGCCCAGCTTGAGCCAGAAACGGAGCGCTTGCCGGAAGCCGACGGGGGCGGGCGCGGCGTCGCGGGGGCTGGGCGGCATGTTCAGGTCTCCTTGGCGAACTGTTGGTAGAGCCCGTCCCAGATGTTGGAAGCGGCGGCCAGCAATTGGTCGTCGTCGTTCAGCGCGGCGCGTAAGCCGGCCAGCACGGTTTCCACGCCGCTGGCTTCCGGCGGCGCCGCGCCGCCCACATCCAGATAATGCACTAGCGCGGCCAGCCGCCGCAGCGGCGGCGCGTCCAGGCCAAAGCTGGCCAGCAGCACCTCGAAACTGACCTTGTCGCCGACATGGGTGAAGGCGGCGCCGTCGAAATCGAAGCCCAGCGCCTCCGGCGGGCAGTCGCCGGGCGCGGCCAGCCACAGGATGCGCGCCTGCGGATCGATGAAGCGGCGGATCAGCCAGGCCGAGGCCAGCCGGTCCACCCAGGGGCGGCGGCGGGTGGCCCAGATCCGGCCCTGGTGGTCGGCGATGGCGCGGCGCGGAATCTGCATGTCCCGGCTATGGGGCTCGCCCGGAGACAATTGCTGCTGGATGGCGGCTTCCAGTTGTTGCAGCGCGGCCTGCGCCTGTTGCTGGGCGGCGCCGGGGAAGAAGTCGATGGCGGCGATGCCGGCCAGGGCCTTGCCCAGCCGCCGCCATTGTTTCAGGCGCTCGGCGGCGTTGTCGGGGTCCAGCCCGCTCAGTTGCTCCTGGATGTCCTGCCGCAGCTGCTGATAGTCGGCGTCGCGCTGAAACAGCGGCGGGAAATCGCTGCCGTCCAGCGGCCGGCAGGCCAGCAGCCGCGCGACGCCGCCGTGTTGTTGGATGTCGGAGGCGATGGCCTCCAATTGTTGCAGCCGGGCGTTGCTGCCGGGCAATAGGTAGGCGCCGTCGCGCAGCGCGGCTGAGCCGCAGGCTTTCAAGGCGCGCCAGGCGCGCATGCGCGCGGTGGCGTTTTCGGTGGGCAAAGAAGTGATCAGCAGCAACCAGTCCATGATGTGCTCCATTTTTTGTAGCGTATTCTACAATTATATAGTGATCAATATGTATTTGTTGGGGCGCATGGCGAAGTTGGACTCAAGCTTGGCCGGCGCGTGGTCGATAATCTAAATCGGGCTCAACAGAGACGGGAGACGAAGATGAAGCGATGGCAGCAATGGTCGGCGCTGTTGTTGGCGGCGGCGCTGGCGGCGCCGGCGCTGGCCAATCCGCCGGAAGGCAAGGGCCAGGGGCATGGCCAGGGCAAGCACATGGATAAGGACAGGGAGGCGACGGACAAGGACTTGGTGGCGGCGGGCATCAGCGTCGCCGCCGCGCGGCGCTTGGCGCTGGACTCAGGGGTGACCGGCTATAAATCCTTGCCGCCGGGCATGCGCAAGCGCCTGGCGCGTGGCAAGCCCTTGCCGCCCGGCATCGCCAAACAGGTGTTGCCGGCGCCCCTGCTGAACCAATTGCCGCGCCACCCCGGCTATGAGTGGCGGGCGGTGGGCGCGGACCTGGTGCTGGTGGCGGCCAGCGGCTTGATCGCGGATATCTTGCTGGACGTGTTGCGCTGATTCAGTCGGTTCACAAGACTTGGCGGTAGATCACCGCGTCCGCCAGCTCCGCCACCTGGTCGTACAAGCGGCGCGCGGTGTGGTTGTCGCTGGCGGTGCGCCAGTACAGCATGGCGGCGCCGTCGCCGCGCGCCCGTTCCGCCGCCGCCAGCAGCAGCGCGCGGGCGATGCCGCCGCCCCTGGCCGTCGGCGCAACGTATAGATCCTGCAGATAGGCGCTGTCCTGGATCTGGATGGTGCTGCGGTGGTAGAGCAGGTGGGCGATGCCCAGCAGCGCGCCGTCGGCGACCGCGGCCAGCCCGTGCACCGGTTCCGCCGGCGCGAGCAGGCGGCGCCAGGTTTCCCGGTCCACCTCCTCGGGCAGGGCGCTGACGCCGACGCGGCCGTAGAAGGCGTTGTAGTCGCGCCATAAGGGCAGCCAGCCGGCGTAATCGTCGGCTTGCAGCAAACGGATGGCGAAGGCGGCCTCAGCCATGGCGCGCTTCCGTCTCGCCGGCGCTGGCCATGTGTTCCAGCCCAGCCAGCACTTGCAGGCTGGCGGCTTCCATCATCGCGACATGCTCCACCGCGGCCTGGCTATCGCCGTCGGCGTGGGCGCGCAAGGCGTCCAGCGCCGCGGTGTGCACCTTGGCGTGCGGCGCTTCGATTTCGCGGAAGCCGGGCAGGTGGGAGAAGCCGGCGCGGCCTTCGCCTTCGTAATACCACTTGCCGAAGCGGCAGTGCTGATGCGAGCCGAAATGGCCGATGTCTTCGTCCGACAGACCGAACATCACTTGGTAGACACGGAATTTGTAGATCAGGTGATCCATCTTGGCCAGTTCGCAGAAACCGCGCAGCGCGGAGGCGGCGATGCTGCCTTCCATGCTGGTGGACATGTCCAGCAATTGCTTCATGGTGCCGGCGGCGGCCTCGCCATCCTGGCTGAAACTGGCGGCCTGCTCGGCCAATTGGCCCATCTGGCTGCGGCTGCCGGCGCTGTCGCCGCGGATCTGCTCCACCAGCTTGGCGATGTCGGCGGTGGCGGTGGCGGTGCGTTCGGCCAGCTTGCGCACTTCGTCGGCCACCACGGCGAAGCCGCGGCCCTGCTCGCCGGCGCGCGCCGCCTCGATGGCCGCGTTCAAGGCCAAGAGATTGGTCTGATCGGCGATGTCGCGGATCAATTGCACGATGCCGCCCACCTCTTGCGCGCGCGCGTCCAACTGTCCCACTTTTTCCGCCGCGCCCTGGGAGGCGTCGGCCAGCTTGGACAGATCGGCGGCGATCTGATCTATGGAATGGCGGCTTTGCTGTGAGATGCCTTGCGCGGCGACGGCGCGATCTTTTTCCCGGCTCATCACGCTGGAAAGCGTGGCCAGCGATTGCTGGGTGTCGGTCATCGATTGGGCGAAGGCGGACAGGTTGGCGATCAGCCCGCGCAGTTCCTGAATCTTGGCCTGGCTGGCGGCAAGCTGGCGTTCGGCTTCATCGGCGCGGCTGCGGGTGTGTTGCAGCTCCTGGCGCAACTGCTCCGCCTCCTGGCCGAGTTTCAAGCGTTCCGCCTGCTCGCGCGCGGCCTTGTCCTTGTTCCGGAACCACATTCCATTCTCCTCTTGAAGCTGGGCCGGCACAGGCAGGCATGGCTTGCGCTTGCATGTGGCCGGGTGATTTTAAATAAACGTTTAGCATTATCCGAATGCTGTCATGAATTCGCAATCATTTGTCTTTAATAAATTCTATCAATTATGACAAAAATCATAATTTGCAAGAATTGGCTGCTTGAAAGCATGGCCGTGACGGGTTGCCAGAAAACGGCAGCCAATCTGGCCAGCGTGTTGCCAGCTTGGAGGAGAAGGGGTCAGTCGCGTTCGATTAGCCTGTCATCGGGCAGGGTCAGGTAGATCAATACGCTCAGCAAGGTGATGAAAAAGCGGAAGGCATCCGGCATTCCGTTCCATTGCTTGGACATCCACATGCCAAACCATTCGCCACCCACCGACATGAAAGCGACTTGCCAAGTCAGAAATCCCAAGCTCAGGCCGGCCACCGCCCAGCGCTTGGCAAGCTGAAAGCCAAGATTGTCGGATTTTAGCGCCCTCAGTAACTGGACGCCGCCGACCCAGCACAGGAAGGCCGTAGCGATTTCCAAACCGATGATGCCGATATAGCCGGCATGGTGGACCCAGGGGGAGGCAATGGCACGATACATGATGCCGTTGCCAGGGGTGGTGGTATCCATCATGAACACATGCTGGACGAAAGCGAAATTGCTCGCATAGTCAGTGATATTGCCAAAGGCCGCCAGGGTGGCGAACAAAGCCATGGCGAGCACCATGCTGGTTTTGGAGAGGCGAATCATAAACATGGCTAAGCTCCGAAATAGATGAGGGAGGTGACGAGGCTCTGCGCGAGTTCAGGCTCATGAGCTGAGCGTATCGGTGGGGAGCGTGTGGCATTCCGAGCCCAAAGCGCGGGAAGCTGGGGTCGTGTAGGAGAAACACCGTGCGGAGTTGGATGCGAGCTCAGCCAAGCGGGAACATGAGGCGCGCACGGCTATCCGTGGTGCTCGAAGCGAATTCCAAGCCGGTGCTACTGGCTGGTTTGTAGCCTTGTTGGTTGGAAAGACAAGGTGGAATGACTGGACGCTCATGGCAGCAGAGTTAAGCCACCGCAGCTTGGACACTCATGAGCATCCTAATGTGATCAAGGGGCGTTTAGAACCTCTTCATGATCTGCCATACGGTGGCGGACGATAGAAAGGGGCGGTGAAAACCACATTTGGAATGAGGCGCGCTATTGGCGCATTCCGTTTTTCCCGCTGCAAGGTCTTGCCTCGGCCTTGCTCGCAAGTGATTGAACCGGCTTGGTCTGTGAAGGCTGTTTCAAGGCTGACGGTACCAGGGCCGGCGCAGCAACGTGGGCAGCAGGCTCTCGCGCAAGACGCCGACTTGCTGCCACAGGCAGCTGGCGAGCGCCGGATTGTCACGGTGCCAGCGCTTGCCGAACACCAGGTAGTAGTCCTTGCGTGACAACGGCGGCTGCAGGCGGACGATGCCGGCTTGCGGGTGGTCTTCCAGATAGCGGTCGCCGATATGGTTTTGCGTGGCGAAGGCGACGATGTGGCGCGCTTGCAGCTTGCGGAAATTCATCTCGCTGTCCTTGGCGGTTTCCACCTTGGCGCCCTTGGCGCGCAGATCGTCGGCGATGGACCAGCCGGCGTTGACGCCTATCGCCCCCAGCGCGGGCAGATTGCCGCCGTTCCAGGCCGGCGGTGTGTTTTTCAGCGCGTACAAGGAATAGGCCAGCGTGGTCAGACGGTAGCGTGGGTCCGGCGTGCCGCCGCGCAGCGGATAGTCGAAATAGGCTTCGCGCTCCTTGCTGTGGGAGAACATGAAGGCGGCGTCGTGCTGGTCGTGCTGCATCTCGGTGAGCAGGCGCTTGCCGGGCAGGCGCGACAGCTTCAGCGTCACGCCGCAAGCCTTGGCCGCCGCTCGCGCCATCTCCACCACCGCGCCGGGGTGGGGCGGCATGTCGGCGCCCTCGCCACTCATATAGGGGTCCGATGCCACCGCGCCATAGACCATGTCCAGCGTCGGCGCGGCCGCCGCGGCTTGCGCGCTCAGCGCCGCGATCAGCAGTCCTATCTGTTTCAAGCCCAATCCACGCATCCATCGCTATCGCCTGCGCAGAGGGTAACAGCGCCGGACTCCCTTAGCATAGAGTTCCGCGCCGGGGTTTCAATATTCCCGTTCCGCCTGTCGCGCCAGCATGCGCTTCAACTCAGGCACGCAGGAACCACAGACGCCGCCGCAGCCCAGCCGCGCCTTGAGTCCGGCCAGGTCCGCGCCGTCGGCGATGGCCGCCTGGATGCGCTCGGCGTCCACTTGCAGGCAGTTGCAGACGATGCGCGCGGCGGCGGGCGCGGCCGCGGCGCCGGGGACCAGCGCGCTGAGCCGGCTGCCGGGCCAGGGCCGGCCGCTTTGCATCGCGGCAAGCAGCCGCGCGCCGTCGTCCTGGCCGCCGGCGAAGACGTAGGCCCAGGGCGCGTCGTCGCGCCAGGCGATGCGTTGTTCCAGGCCGCGGCGCGCGTCGCTGAAGGTTTGCAGCTGCGGGCCGCCGTCCAGGTCCAGCAGCCAAGTCAGCTCGGCCAGCCAGTCCGGCCGCGGCTGGGCGTGGGCGGCGTTCAGCACCAGGATGTCCGGCGGGCGCAGGCTGAGCGCGGCGTAGCCGCAGCCGGCCAGCAAGGGCTGCAGCCGCGCGCGCAGCGCCGGCAGGTCCGGGTGGCGGCTGGCGGCGCGCACCCGCCACGGCAGTTCGGCGCGTTCCACCCGCACCGCGGCGTGCTTGAGTTCGGGCTGGAACGATTGCGGGTCCACCGCCGGCGAGCAGGCCTGGTTGACGCCGCCGCTGTCCAGATGCTGGCCGCTCCAGTGCATGGCGGCGAACACGCAGCCGCCGGGCAGTTCCTCGCTGAGCGCCAGTGGCAGCACCAGACCGCCGCGCCGGCTTTCCACCCTGACCAGTTCGCCGGCCTGGAGGCCGCGGCGGGCGGCGTCGGCCGGGTGCATGTCCAGCGTCGGTTCCGGCGCGTGGGAGAACAGCCGCGCCACCCGGCCGCTGCGGCTCATGCCGTGCCATTGGTCGCGCAGCCGGCCGGTGAGCAGGCGGAAGGGGTAATGGGCGTTGACCGCGTCCGCCGGCGGCCGGTAGGGCGTGGCGTGGAACAGCGCGCGGCCGTTGGCGGTGGCAAAGCGGCCGTCCTCGTAACGCCGAGCCTGGCCGGCGGCCGCGCCGGCCGGGAACGGCCATTGCTGCGGGCCGTCGCGCTCCAGCCGCGCGTGGCTGAGGCCGCTGAGGTCCAGATCGCGGCCGGCGGTCAGCGCCGCGTGTTCGGCGAACACCGCCGCCGGTTCGCTGTGTTCGAACAGGCTGGGCGCGTCCGGGTAGAGCAGCCGTTCCAGCCGGCGGCCCACTTCGGCGGCGATCCAGCCGTCGGCGCGCGCCTCGCCCGGCGGCGGCACGGCGGCGCGCACCCGGCTGATGCGGCGTTCGGAGTTGGTGACCGTGCCTTCTTTTTCGCCCCAGCTGGCGGCGGGCAGCAGCGCGTCGGCGCAGGCGGCGGTGTCGGTGTCGGCGTAGGCGTCCTGGACGATGACGAATTCGGCCTGGGCCAGCGCCTGGCGCGCTTGCTCCAGGTCCGGCAAGGAGTGGGCGGGATTGGTGCAGACTATCCACACCGCCTTGACCCGGCCGGCCTTGAGCGCGTCGAACAGCGCGATGGCCGGCAGGCCGGGGCGGTCGGAGAGCCGCTCCGGCGGCACGCCCCAGTGGGCGGCCACTTCGGCGCGGTGTTGCGGGTTGGCGATGTCGCGGTGGGCGGCCAGCATGGTGGCCATGCCGCCCACTTCGCGGCCGCCCATGGCGTTGGGCTGGCCGGTCAGCGAGAACGGGCCGGCGCCGGGGCGGCCGATCTGGCCGGCGGCCAGGTGCAGATTGATCAGCGCCAGGTTTTTGGCGGTGCCGTGGCTGGACTGGTTCAAGCCCATGCAGTACAGCGACAGGCTGGCCGGGCTGCGGCCGAACCATTCGGCGGCGGCGGTCAGATCGGCCTCGGCGATGCCGCACAGGCCGGCGGCCTGGCGCGGCGAATAGTCGCGCAGCAGGCGCTTGAGCGCGTCGAAGCCCTCGGTGTGGGCAGCGATGTAGCTCTCGTCTATCAGCCCTTCCCAGATCAGGTGGTGCAGCATGCCGTTGAACAGCGCCACGTCGCTGCCGGGCTGGATCTGCAGATGCAGGTCCGCCAGCGCCGCGGTGTCGGTGCGGCGCGGGTCCACCACGATCCACTTGCGGTCCGGCCGCGCCGCCTTGGCGGCCTCCAGCCGGCGGAACAGCACCGGGTGGGCGTAGGCCGTATTGCTGCCGGCCAGCAGCACGCAATCGGCCAGGTCCAGGTCCTGGTAGCAGGTGGGCGGACCGTCGGCGCCCAGCGCCAGCTTGTAGCCGCTGACCGCGCTGGACATGCACAGCCGGGAGTTGGTGTCGATATTGTTGCTGCCGATCAGGCCCTTGGTCAGTTTGTTGAACAGATAGTAGTCCTCGGTCAGCAATTGGCCGGAGGCGTAGACCGCCACCGCGTCCGGCCCGTGGCGGCGGATCACGTCGGCCAGCCGCTCGGCCACGGTGTCCAGCGCGCTGTCCCAGTCCACGCGCCGGCGCGCGGCGTCGCGGGTCAGCCGCAGTTCGGGGTGCAGCGCGCGGCCGGACAGGCTGGCGCAGCTGTCCGCCAGCGCCAGGCCTTTGCTGCACAGCCGGCCGTGGTTGGCGGGGTGGGCCGGGTCGCCTTCCACGCCGGTGACGCGCGCGCCGTCGCTGTGGATCAGCACGCCGCAGCCGACGCCGCAGTAACAGCAGGTGGAGGGGGTGGTGGTCATGGCGCGGTCCCCGGGTTCACAGTTGCAGGTAGACGTCGCCGTCGCGCAGGCTGACCGGGAAGCGTCGCGCGCAGCCGCGGTCAGGCGCCTGGGCTTCGCCGTCGTCCAGATTGAGGGTCCAGCCGTGCAGCGGGCAGGTGACCGCCGCGCCGTGCACCAGGCCCTGGCTCAGCGGGCCGCCCTTGTGCGGGCAGCGGTCCAAGAGCGCGAACACTTGCTGCGGCTGCGGCCGGAACAGGGCGATGTCGCCGTCGTCGCGAGCCAGCACGCGGCTGCCCAGCAGCGGGATGTCGTCCAGCGCGCAGATGCGCAGCCAGCGGGAGGAGGGGGGCGGGGTGGGTTCCATGGCGGCCTCAGGCGATGACTTTCAAGGGGATGTATTCCTGGCGCTGCGCGCCGGCGATGCGGGCGGCCCAGGGGTCGGGCAAGCCTTCCAGCGCGAACAGCAGCCGCTGGTACAAGGCCTGGCGGTTGGCGGCGTCGTCCACCACCCGCGCTTTGACGTAATCCAGGCCGACGCGGGCGATGTAGCGGACGGTGCGGTCCAGGTAATAGCCTTCCTCGCGGTAGAGCTGCAGGAAGGCGCCGCTGTATTCCTTCACTTCCTCGGCGGTCTTCACCTTGCACAGGAATTGCGCCACCTCGGTCTTGATGCCGCCGTTGCCGCCCACGTACAGCTCCCAGCCGGAGTCCACCGCGATCACGCCCACGTCCTTGATGCCGGCTTCGGCGCAGTTGCGCGGGCAGCCGGACACCGCCAGCTTGACCTTGTGCGGCGCCCACATATTGGCCAGCATGGTTTCCAGGTCTATGCCCATCTGGGTGCTGTTCTGGGTGCCGAAGCGGCAGAATTCGCTGCCGACGCAGGTTTTCACGGTGCGGATGGATTTGCCGTAGGCGTGGCCGGATTGCATGCCCAGGTCTTTCCAGACATCGATCAGGTCTTCCTTGCGGATGCCCAGCAGGTCGATGCGCTGGCCGCCGGTGACCTTGAGCATGGGCACCCGGTATTTGTCGGCCACGTCGGCGATGCGGCGCAGCTCGGCGGCGTTGGTGACGCCGCCCTTCATCTGCGGGATCACCGAGAAGGTGCCGTCCTTCTGGATATTGGCGTGCACCCGCTCGTTGACGAAGCGGCTTTGCGGATCGTCCACCGCCTCGCGCGGCCAGGTGGACAGCAGGTAGTAGTTGATCGCCGGGCGGCAGCTGGCGCAGCCGTTGGGGGTGCGCCATTCCAGGAAGTGGTAGACCGCGGCGTGGTCCAGCAGGCGGTGGTCGCGGATGGCCTTGCGCACCTCGGCGTGGCTGTGATCGGTGCAGCCGCAGACGGCCTTGGTCTTGGGCGCTTCCTGGAAGCTCGCGCCCACGGTGTTCATCAGGATCTGTTCCACCAGGCCGCTGCAGGAGCCGCAGGAGCTGCCGGCCTTGGTGCATTGCTTGACCTCGTCCAGGGTGAACAGGCCGTTCTCCTTGATCGCCTTGACGATGGCGCCCTTGCTGACGCCGTTGCAGCCGCAGACTTCGTCGCCGTCCCGCATGCCGGCGGCGCGGCTCTGGCCTTGGACGCCGACGTCGCCGATGGCGGTTTCGCCGAAGATCAGCCGCTCGCGCAGATCGCCTATCGCACGCTGTTCGCGCAGCAGCTTGAAGTACCAGGCGCCGTCGGCGGTGTCGCCGTACAGGCAGACGCCGATCAGCTTGTCCTCGCGCAGCACCAGTTTCTTGTACAGGCCGCCGGCCGGGTCGGACAGCACGATCTCTTCGCAATCGCCGCCGCCGATGAAGTCGCCGGCGGAGAACAGATCGATGCCGGTGACTTTGAGTTTGGTGGCCATCACCGAGCCCTGGTAGCGGCTGCTGCCCAGTTGGGCCAGATGGTTGGCGCAGACCTTGGCCTGTTCGAACAGCGGCGCCACCAGTCCGTAGCAGACGCCGCGGTGGCTGACGCATTCGCCCACCGCGTAGATGCGCGGGTCGAAGGTCTGCAGCGCGTCGCTGACCACCACGCCGCGCTCGCAGTGCAGGCCGGCGCCGGCGGCCAGCGCGATATTGGGGCGTATGCCCACCGCCATCACCACCAGCTTGGCCTCCAGGGTTTCGCCGTCGGCGAGCTTCGCCGCCGCCACCGCGCCATGGCCGTCGTCCAGCAGCGCGGCGGTCTGGCGGCCCAGCAGGAAGCGCAGGCCGCGCGCTTCCAGCGAGGCCTGCAGCAACTGGGCGGCCGCGGGGTCCAGTTGTCTTTCCAGCAGCCAGTCCGCCAGGTGGACCACGGTGACGTCCATGCCGCGCTGCTTCAGGCCGTAGGCGGCTTCCAGGCCGAGCAGGCCGCCGCCTATCACCACCGCCCGGCCGCCGCCGGCGCTGGCCGCCAGCATGGCTTCGGTGTCGCGGATGTCGCGGTAGCCGATGACGCCGGTGAGCTCGCGGCCCGGCAGCGGCAGCATCACCGGCAGCGAGCCGGTGGCGAGCAGCAGCCTGTCGTAAGGGGCGACGCTGCCGTCGTCGGCGCGCACCAGGCGGCGCGCGCGGTCCAGCTCCACCACGGTCTTGCCGGTGTAAAGGCTGATGCCGCGTTCGGCGTACCAGGCGCGCGGATTGAGCACGATGTCGTCGAAGGTCTGTTCGCCGGCCAGCACCGGCGACAGCTGGATGCGGTTGTAATTGGGGTGCGGCTCGGCGCCGAACACGGTGATGTCGTACAGGTCCGGCGCCAGCGTCAGCAGCTCTTCCACGGTGCGGATGCCGGCCATGCCGTTGCCGACCACCACGAGTTTGGGTTTGGTCATGATGGATGTCCTCGCGGGTTCAGAGCCGGGCGCTGGCGAGAGACCAGCCGGCGCGCCAGCGCTGGCGCAGCCCGGCCAGGCCGGCCCAGCCGGCCAAGGCCAGCGCGGCGTACAGCCACAGTCCGATGGCGTAGCCGCCGCTGGCCTGCTTGATCACGCCCAGGCCGGCCGCCAGCAGGAAGCCGCCGACGCCGCCGGCCATGCCGATCAGGCCGGTGACCGCGCCGATCTCGCCGCCGAAGCGCTGCGGCACCAGCTGGAACACCGCGCCGTTGCCGGCGCCGAGGCAGAGCATGGCCAGCACGAACAGCAGCAGCGCGCCGCCGGCGCCGCCCGCTTCCAGGCCGGCGGCGAACAGCAGCGCCGCCACCGCCAGGTAGACGGCCAGCAGCGAGCGGGTACCGCCGACGCGGTCCGCCAGCACGCCGCCCAGCGGCCGCATCATCGAGCCGGCGAACACGCAGGCGGCGGTATAGAGCCCGGCGGTCTTGGCGTCGAAGCCGAACTGGTCGTGGAAATAGCCGGGCAGCGCGCTGGCGAAGCCGGCGAAACCGCCGAAGGTGATGGCGTAGAACAGCATCAGCCACCAGGCGTCGCGCTGGGCCAGCACCGCCAGATAATCGGCCCAGCGCTTGGGCGGCGGCGCGCCCGGCGCGTCCTTGGCCAGCCGGGCGAACAGCAGCAGCGCCAACAGCAGCGGCAGACAGGCGAGGCCGAACACGTTCTGCCAGCCGAACTGCAGCGCCAGCGCCGGCGCGAACAGCGCCGCCAGCACGGTGCCGGAGTTGCCGGCGCCGGCGATGCCCAGCGCCGTGCCCTGATGCGCCGGCGGATACCAGCGCGAGGCCAGCGGCAGCGCCACGGCGAAGGAGGCGCCGGCCACGCCGAGGAACAGGCCCAGCAGCAGCGCGCCGCCCAGGCTGGAGAGGCCGACGCGCCAGGCGGCGAGCAAGGCGGCGATGACGACGATCTGGGCGATCAGCCCGGTGCGCTTGGCGCCGATGCGGTCCGCCAGCATGCCGACGGCCAGCCGCAGCAGCGCGCCGGCCAGGATGGGAGTGGCCACCATCAGCGCGCGTTCTTGGGTATCCAGGTCCAGCGCGGCGGCGATGGGCACCTGCAGCGGGCCCAGCAGATACCAGACCATGAAGCTGAGGTCGAAGTAGAGAAAGGCGGACAGCAAGGTGGGCTTGTGCCCGGTGTGCCAGAAAGAACGGTCCATGCGAAACTCCTGTGCCGCGAGCGGCCGGGGGCCGGCCAAAATAAAAACGGCGTTCGCTCCTCGGTGATAGCAGGAGCGGACGCCGTTGTCCGTTGCCGTCCCGGCCGCCATTGGCCGGACAAGCATTTGGGGTGGGCGGGGCACGTCTTTGTGCCAGGCCCGGCTTGACTTATGCAAACGCCGTGCCAGCCTCCGCGCGCGGGAAATCCGGGTTTCGCGTGGATTCGCGGCGGGAAGCCGCACCGCGCTGGTGCGAAAATAGCCGGCCGCGCACTGAGTTTGTGCGTTGCAACATGCGGGGCTTAATCAAGCAGACGCTCCGTCGCCGGGTAGCGCGGCCGTCCGTCCCACTCCACGCCGTCGCACAGCCGGCTGCGGCGCTGCGGCCGGGCCGGCGCGGGCAGGCCCAGCGCGTCCGCCGCCTGCCGGTAAAGCCGGCTCTGGCTCACCGCGGCGGCCACGGCCTGCGCGTCCTCGTCGCCGCGCAGCCAGCCCCAGCGCCGGAACTGGTCGATGAACCAGACGCCGTCGGACGGATAGGGATGGTTGACCCGGCCCTGGTCGAAGAAGCGCAGCGCCGACGCGCCGGCGGCGGCCGAGGGCAGGGTGGCGGCGATCAGCGTTTCCGGCAGGGCGATATGCTCCGGCCGCGCCAGCCAGCGCGCCGCCTGGCGGCGGTTTTCGCCGTGCTCCAGCCAGCGGCAGGCCTCCAGCAGCGCCATGATCAGCGCGGCGGCGGCGGCCGGTTCTTCTTGCGCGAAACCACGGCGGCAGAGCAGGGCTTTTTCCGGGTGGCCGGGCCAGATCTCGCCGCTGGCGACGGCGATGCGGCCGGCCTGGCGCGCCGCCGCCTGCTGGTGCCAGGGCTCGCCCGCGCAAAAACCGTCCAGCTGGCCGGCTTCCAGCGCCGCGCCCATCTGCGGCGGCGGAATCACCACCAGGCGCGCGTCGCGCAGCGGGTCCAGGCCTTGCGCCGCCAGCCAGTAATTGAGCCACAACGCGTGGGTGCCGGCGGGAAAGGTGTGCGCCAGCGTCAGCGGCGCGCCGCCTTGGCGGACGCGGCGCGGCAAGGCCTGCTGCGGCGCCGCCGCCAGAGCGTCGGCCAGCGGATGGCTGAGGGTGATGGCCTGGCCGTTCTGGTTCAGCGTCATCAGCAGCGCCATGTCGGCTTGCGGGCCGGCCAGACCCAGCTGCATGCCGTAGGCCAGGCCGTAAAGCGCCGCGGCGGCGTGCAGGCGGCCGTCCAGCAGTTTGTCGCGCACCGCGCTCCACGAAGGCTGGCGCAGCAATTCCAGTTCCAGGCCGTGGCGGCGGTCCAGCCCAAGCTGGCGCGCGACGATCAGCGGCGCGCTGTCGGTCAGCGGCAGATAGCCCAGGCGCAGGCGGTGCGGAATGGTCATGAGGGTTTCCTTGCGGTTCAACCTAGCAGTTCGGCGGCCTGGATCAGTTGCCGGGCGAGGTCGGCGATGCGCAGGCCCTCGCGCATCGCCTGGCGGCGCAGCGCCTGGTAGGCGTCGTTTTCGCTGAGCCGGCGCTTGTCCATCAGAATGCCCTTGGCGCGCTCGATCAGCTTGCGCTCGGCCAGTTGCTGCTCCGCCGCCGCCAGCCGCTGTCGCAGCCGGGCGTCCTCGGCGAAGCGGGCGCGGGCCAGATCGATGATGGGCGCCAACCGCGTCGCGTCGGCCTGGTCCACCACATAGGCCGCCACGCCGGCGTGGACCGCGGCTTCTATGGTGGGCAGATCGCCCTGATCGGCGAACATCACCACCGGGTGTGGCGCGATCTCGCCCAGCAGCGCCAGCTGCTCCAGGGTGTCGCGCGACGGCGACTCGGTGTCCACGATCACCACGTCCGGCCGCAGCCGCTCCACCGCCTGCAGCAGCGCCGCGGCGCTGTCCACTTCGGCGATGATGGCGTAGCCGGCGCGCGCCAGCGCCTGGCGCAGCGAGGCGATGGTTTTGGCGTGGTCGTTGACCAGCAGCAGGCGTAGCGGCGGAGGGGCGGACATTGCAATGCCGATGGAAAGGGATGGATTCGCTGAAGCAAGCGCCGTGCCCAAGGGAAATCTTGATGCGATTTTTAGCGAGGACGTCGCCGGATTGACGCGGCGTTTAGCCGCGATGGCTTATCGTTGAGCGGAGACAAGGCCAATGGACGGGGAGGTGACGCACGGGTGAACAAGAGTCGTTGGCGAGGCCGGCCCCGCTCACGCGGGGCCGGCCAATTTCATTTCAGCTTGATCTTCCAGTTGTCCTCGACGCAGCGCTGGTAGTTGCCGGCTTGCAGCGCGCTGTACGGGGTCTGATAGCTCACCAACTGACACTTGTAGTCATTGCCCCATTTCCAGTCCTGCTCCCAGTAAATATTGTAGGCGGCGGAGCTGGCGGCGCTGAAGCGCTGCATATTGGCGCAGGACAATTGCTCGTTGCCGTAGTCCCAGCCCAGATCGTTGGCGAACTGGCGGTAGTAGTCGATGCGGTTCTGCGCCGCCTGGCGCTCGGTGCCGCCGCCGCATTCCGCGTTGATGATCTGGATGGTGGTGGCGAAGTTGTTGCCGGCGCCGGCCGCCTTGTCCGCGGCATTGGGCACCCAGGTGCCGTCCAGCACGTGCAGCATCGACGGTTTGGGCGGCTGCGGGTAGACGAAGAAGAAGGTGGCCGAGGTCAGATTCAGCCAGGTGGAGGCCACCAGGTCCGGGTTCTGCAGCAGCACCGATTGGTCGCCGTCGTGCATGGCTTGGGAGAAGGGGCCGTAGTTGTAGTTGTAGGACAGCTGCTTGGCGCCGCGGCCGAAGTATTTCTTCCAACTGCCGTCGGCGTTCTTGCCGCAGGTCCATACCTTGTTGAATACCGGATCGGCGCACTCGGTGTTGTAGCCGCAGCCGGGGCCGGTCTCGGCGCAGCCCATCTCACGCAGGTATTTCAGGCCCTGCCGCCATTCCGGCACCGTGTCGCTGCGGTTGTGGTCGCCGGTTTCCTGGGCGAAGTGGGCGAACATGGTGGCCAGGCTGTGGCGGCAGATGGCGTCGCCGTCGCGGCCGTCGCCGTAGTCGTCGCAGATGGCCGGAAACTTGGCGATGGCCTGCAGGAAGCGCTGGTAGCTGTAGCTGGCGTCGCGGCGCGAGAAGTAATACTCCCATTTGGCCGCCGGCAGCAGGCGTTCCACCCGACGCACGTTCAGCGGGTTGGCGGCGCGGCCGGGCGCCACCTGTTCCACTTGGGCGTTGGGCAGGGTGCGGATCGAGGCCTTGACGCTGCGGAAGAAGGGTGTGTCGGTCAGGCTGGCCTCGTATTGCAGTGCCTGTTGCAGCGTGGGCGGCTGTGCCTGGACGGTGGCGGTCTGCGCGGCGGCCTTGGCCGCGGCCGGTGTCCAGCTGCCCCTGGGATTGGCGGCCGGCGTCTCGGCGCGGGTACGCCATTTGGCTTGCCAGTCCTGGCCTTGCCATTGGACCTTTTGTCCGGCTTGATAGACGGTAGCGGCATTCCAGGGCGCGGCCAGGACGGCCTGGCAGGCCAGGCCCAGCAGCAGGGCGGAAAGGGATTTGTGCATGTTGGCTCCTGTTGTCGGGCTGCCGGCGCGGGGGACGCCGCGCGAAATCATCGCAGCCGTTTATGGGGGCCTCGACACACCCGCTGCGCGGTCCGATGGCCTCGCTCAGTCACAGGCTTCTGGCTTTGCCTTGCGCGCAGTCTCGGGGCTTGCGTTCTGATGTCAGAGGACGCGTCTTGCTCTTGAACGGATCGCGGCGGTTTTCGAGGTTGCCCTAGATGGTTTTCTGCCGCGCGCGACGCACGGCATAGATACCACTATGGAACCAATTTTTGATATGTCAAACGACTTTTTGAAGGAGAATGGGATTGACGCGGCCATGCGGCCGGCGCGCGGCTAAGCCGGAAGGGGCGAAGAAAGCGGAAGCGGCCGCGGCGGGCGCCGGGGTGAGATCCCGGACGGGTGCGGCGTTGAGCGTCAATCGGACCGTGGGGCCGTCTCAGGGGCGAGAGGCGTTGATCCAGGCGTCGTGCGGGTAGCTGGCGGAATCCAGGCCCAGTTCCGACGAAAAAGTGACGTGACAGTGACGTCCTACTGCATTGACCGCAATCACGGTAAATGTGATTGCGGCGCTATCGTGTTGTTCGGCGATGTAATCGCCGGGTTTGAGTTCATTGACTCGCAAATGTTGCTCCAGGGCATGACCGCGATAGCGGGTCATGCCGGCAGATCAACGGCGTCGGTTGTGATGGGGGCGAGGCGTGCCGCCGCCGGCCGGCGCCGTCGGATGACGGAAATTGATGCGGCCCTTGGTCAAGTCGTAGGGCGACATCTCTACAGTGACGCGGTCGCCTACCAGTACGCGAATACGGTGCATCTTCATCTTGCCCGAGCCATAGGCCAGGATTTCGACGTTGTTGTCCAGACGCACGCGGAAGCGGGACTCGGGCAACATTTCAATGACAACACCTTCCAGTTCGATCATGTCTTCTTTGGACATTACGATTCCTTTCTAATGCGGTAGGCCAACAGCCACAGCGGCAGTCACATGGACTGCCGCGAGCAGGAGCTATTGGCGCGTCTATTCGGTAACCAAGCTAGGGAGGGGCTGGCTTCACAGGCAGCCCTCAGGCAAGGCGGAGCGTCCAGCAGGCAGCTGCCGGAACGATCAGAAAATCTGAGGCGAACGGTATTATATATCTAACGCACTGATTTGTCAGAAAAATACAAGAATATCTCGGCCAGGGCGCTCATAAGCCAACATGGCGTGGCGGTTTTCACAAAAAAATCAGGGAGATGGATTGGCCGGCCAGGCTGGCCGCTGTGTCGAAAATCTCATCGGCAAGCGGGTTTTTCGCGGCGGAAACTCAGCTGTCGGCGGCGCTGACGCGGCCGCTGCGCATCAACTCGGCCAGTTTGTCCTCCGGCATCGGCCTGGCATAAAGATAGCCCTGGCCGTGCTCGCAGCCGGCGTCCAGCAGGAAGCGGCGCTGGGCCTCGGTTTCCACGCCCTCGGCCACCAGATCCAGCCGCAAGGTCTTGGCCAGCGAGATGATGGCCAGGCTGATGCTGGTTTCGTGTTCGTGGTCGGGCAGGCCCTGCACCAGCGATTGGTCTATCTTCAGCGTTTGCACCGGCAATTGCCGCAGATAGCTGAGCGAGGAGTAGCCGGTGCCGAAGTCGTCTATCGACAGGCTGACGCCCAACTGGCGCAGCTCGCGCAGCACTTTCAGGTGGGCGTCCGGATTGCTCATCACGAAGCGCTCGGTGATTTCCAGTTCGATCTGCCGCGCCGGGATGCGGCAGTCGCGCAGCGCCTGCTTCAGGGTTTGCAGAATGGGCGCGCGCTGGATCTGCGCGCCGGCGATATTGAGGCTGAGCACGCCGGGGGACAGGCCGGCGTCCAGCCAGCGGCGCAGAACGCCGCAGGCGTGGCGGATCAGCCAACTGCCTATGGGAATGATCAGGCCGGTTTCCTCCGCCAGCGGGATGAAGGTGTCCGGCCCGATCAGGCCTTGCGTCGGGTGCTGCCAGCGCAGCAGCGCTTCGGCGCCGGTGAGCACGCCATCTTGCAGGCGGTATTTGGGCTGGAACACCAGGAACAGCTCGCGCCGCTCCAGCGCCAGGCGCAGTTCCTGTTCCTGCTCCACGCGCAGCCGCGCGCGCTGGGTCAGTTCTTCGGTGTAAAAGCGGAAGGCGCCCTTGCCCTCGTTCTTGGCCTGGTACATGGCGGCGTCGGCGTTGCGCATCAGGCTTTCGGCATCCTGGCCGTCGCGCGGGTAGATGCTGATGCCCACGCTGCAACCCACCGTCACCGGTTGGCCCTCTAGCTGGAACGGCCGGGCGCAGGCCTTGACGATCTTGTTGGCGATATCGATGACGGGATTGTCGGCCTTCTGGTTCTCCAGCAGGATCAGGAATTCGTCGCCGCCGATGCGCGCCACGGTGTCGTTGGCGCGCAGGCAGTCCTTGAGCCGGGCGGCCACTTCCACCAGCAAGTAGTCGCCGGCGCCGTGGCCTTGGGTGTCGTTGATCTGCTTGAAATTATCCAGGTCGATGAACAGCACCGCCACGCGGCGGCGCTCGCGCTTGGCGGTTTCGATCGCGTGTTCCAGCCGCGACAGGAACAGCAGCCGGTTGGGCAGGGTGGTCAAGGAGTCGTAATGCGCCAGCTGCGCCATCTCGGCGGCCGATTTCTTGATCTGGGCGATGTCGGAGAACACGCCGACGTAGTTGCGCACCGCGCCGTTCTCGTCGCGCACCACGGTGACGGTGAGCCAGGCCGGCGCCGCGCTGCCGTCCTTGTGGCGGTTCCAGATTTCGCCTTGCCAGCGGCCGCTTTCTTCCACGCTCTGCCACAGCTGGCGGTAGAAGCCGGCATCGTGATGGCCGGAATGCAGCAGGCGCGGCATCTGGCCCAGCAGCTCGGCGCGCGGGTAGCCGGTAATGGCGCAGAAGGCCTGGTTGACGTCGAGAATGCGTTTGTCGGCATCGGCGATCACCACGCCTTCCAGCGTGTGTTCGTAGACGACGGCAGCCTGTTGCAACGCTTGCTCGCGCCGTTTGAATTCATTGATGTCCTGCAGCGTGCCGCTCAGCCGGAGCAGGCGGCCGCCGGCGTCCCGCTCCTGCGCGATGTGATGGCGGACGAAGCGCTCGCGGCCGTCGGGCAGCAGCAGGCGGTGATCCAGTTGCGCGGCCGCGCGGAGGCGCAGCGCCTGACGCAGGGCCCGGCGCAGCAGCGGCCAGTCCGTGGGCGGCAGCAGCGCTGGCAACTGCGCGGCCACGGGCTGGAATTGCGCCGGTTCACGCTGGCACAGCTGGTACAGCTCCGCCGACCAGTGCGGCGCGGCGTCACCGCGCCGCCATTCCCAATAGCCAATCCGCGCCAGGGCCAAGGCCTCGCGTTGACGACGTTGGGCGTCGTCGTGGAATTGGCTGCGCTCCAGGAAGTTGGACAGCATGTCCGCCACCGACTGCAGCATATGCTGCTCTATCCATAGCCAGCTGTGCGGCGCCGGCGCGCTGACCGCCAGCACGCCGCGCCAGCATTGCCGCGGCCGCAGCGTGGCCAATAGCGCGCTGTGGCCGTCGACGCCCAGTAATCGCTCCAGCGCGTCGGCGGTTTCCGGGGACTCGGCGCCGTCGTTCAGCAACAGGGTGCGCTGCTGTCCCAACTGCTGTTCCAGCCAGCACAGCCGGGTGCGGGCGATGGCGGCGGGAGGGCCGGCGGGCTGCGCGTCGCGCCGCCATTCGCGGACAATATTCAACTGCCGGCCATCGGCGTCGATCAGGGCCAGCAGGCAGCGATCCGCGTCCAGGAAGCGTCCCACTCGTTCCAGCAGGGCGCTCATGCGCGACCACAATGTTTCCGCCGGCTGGCTGGCCAATTCGGTGGACAGGCCGGCCAGCTGCGCCAGGATGTCCAGATGGCGGGTCAGCATCCGTTCCGAGGCCAGCCGGTCGGTGGCGTCGCGCAGGGTCAGCAGCAGGCAGTTCCGCGCGTCGATGCGCAGCGGCCGTGAGCGGATGTCGATATGGCCGGCGTCGCCGGACGGACGGCGCAGCGGGGTGGCGGAGATTTGGCTGGGCTTGTCGGCGGGCAGCGTCAGCAGCGGCCGCAGCGCCTCGGTCAGCCCGCTGTCCGGGGCCAGCGCCGCCAGCGGCAGCGGGCAGGGCGGCGCGCTGCCGCCGCCCAGCAGTTCCATCAGCGCGGCGTTCACGTACAAGACTTGCTGGCTGGCGTGGTCCAGCAGCAGCACCGCGTCTTCCAACTGCTCCAGCATCGCCTGCGCTTGCGGCGGAGCGGAGGCCTGGCTCAACTGCGTGCCCAGGCCGCGTGTCATGTCGGTCAGCCACTGCCGCGCCTGCCGCCCGGCCGCCGAATCCAGCGGCGGTTCCGGCCGCGCGGCCAGCGCGGACAGCATTTGCGTCTCGTCGATGGCGTGGCGCAATGCGTATTCGCGCAGCTGTTCCAGTTGCCGCAGCAGGCTGTCCAGCGACGCGCCGGCGGCGAAAGCGGCATCGTAGCGTTTCAGCAAATCGCGGAGACGGCGCTGGTGTTTGCCTGCGGCGCTTCCGCTTACGGCGGCGGGTTTCTTGGTCGTCGGCATGGCTTCCTCACTGCGCTCGCGCCCAAGGCGGATGCGGCCAGTCACTGATTCATTGTTGGGTATGGATTTCAAAAAGGCCAACTACTTAATAGCAATATCGGGGGTGCATAAAAATGGCCCGCCAAAAATGCCCGCGTTGATGTGGGAGATATTCGACGAGCCCCGGATTTTGAATGGCTGCTAAGTATTTTCCGGTTTTGCTGAATGTAGGCTGCCGCGCTATATCGCAACTGTCGGCGCTGTCCGGGGTTTGCGCTGGCGATATTCGGAGCGAGGAGAGCGCATGGTTTGACGATGGAGGCGTGTTTGGCAGGGTGTTGGCGTTGAAAGGCGATGACGGTGAACGCAGGCCGCAACGGCCGCGTCGCGGCGTCGCTTATTCGCTTTTTATTGACGGACTTTCTTCTAGAATGAGTACAGGCTCCACCCGTTGACACTCTGCGCGGCACTCACAGCCGGCAGCCTGATTCTGGTACTCGTGATGAATGTGATAACCCCGCCGTTTTTTGGGCAGCAGGGTTTTAGCCTGCGGCCAATCGAAGTATTGGACATCCCGGACTGGTACGAATATCTGCGTTCGCCCGAGATGATGGCATATCAGGGCTGGCAAGTGCGCTCGGCGGCGGATCTGGCGCCGTTGATACAGGTTTGCCGTTCCGAGGCGCCCGACTCGCCGTTGCGACTGGCCATCGTCGATGATGAGCTTGGCCGCCTGGCCGGCACCATAGGCCTGGGGGAGGTCTCGCAGCGCAATCGCAGCGCGGAGTTGGACTTTGACCTGGCGCCGGCCTACCGCGGACGCGGCCTGGCCGCAGCAGCGTGCCGCGCGCTGACCGGCTGGGCTTTGGGGCCCTGCGGCCTGTTCCGGTTGCAAGCGGTGGTGTGGGATGGCAATTCGCGCGCGCAACAGGTGCTGCGCGGCTGCGGCTTTCAGTTGGAAGGCCGGCTGCGCGCTTACCGCCAGCTTGGAGACAAGCCGGGCGATTTCCTGATGTTCTCGCGCTTGGCCAGCGATCCTGCGCCGGATGCCAAGCAATCCTGAACCAGATGAGGAGTTCGAAGCCGCTAGCCACTGGCCGCCGCAAGGCGGCCTTGTCTTTTTTGGGGCCATGCCCGCGCGGGTTGTGAATGTATCTGCTTGCGCGCGCTAGGTATTTCCACGGTTTGACATGGGTATGACGGCCTCCATAAATAATTAGGGGGCGGGCGCGCCGATGGCAAGTGGATGACACGAGTGGAAAGGTTGCTGCATGTTCAATATGGCGTTGAAACGTAAATTGCAGGATACGGTGGCGGAACTACATAAGCAGCAGGGCGTGCTGCAGGCGATAGACCGCTCGATGGCGGTGATCGAGTTTTCGCCGGACGGCGTGGTCCGTTCGGTCAATGCCAATTTCGAGCAGGCGATGGGCTATCGGGCCAGCGAGGTGGTGGGCCAGCATCATCGCCTGTTTTGCCCGGCGGACTTTGTGAGCAGCGCCGAGTACGCCCAATTCTGGAACCGTTTGAAGCAAGGACATTTCGTCAGCGACCGCTTCAAGCGGGTGACCAAGAACGGGGACATCGTGTGGCTGGAAGCCAGCTACAACCCGGTGCGCGACGAAACCGGCCAAGTGGTGGCGGTGGTCAAGTTCGCCTTGGACGTGACCAAGTCGGTGCAGACCGAACTGGAAGCGCGCAACACCATGAAGGCGGTCAGCCGTTCCATGGCGGTGATCGAGTTCTCCATCGACGGCATCGTGCTGCGCGCCAACAGCAATTTCCTGAACACGGTGGGCTATGGCGAGCAGGAAATCATCGGCCAGCACCATCGCATCTTCTGCGCGCCGGAATTCGTCAACAGCCCGGCTTATGCCGAACTGTGGCAGCGTTTGAACCAGGGCATCTTCATCGCCGGCAAGTTCGAGCGCCGCGACAAGCAGGGCAGGCCCATCTGGCTGGAGGCCAGCTACAACCCCATCGTCAATGACGAGGGCGAGGTCTACAAGGTGATCAAGTTCGCGCTGGACATCACCGAGGAAGAAGAAGCGGCGCAGCGCGATCTGGGCCTGGTCAAAGAAGCGCACCGCTTGTCCGCCGCCTCCGACGCGGCCTCGTCGGACGGCCTGGCGGTGATCAAGGACACCATAGGCGAGATGAGCCTGATCGCCGACAGCGCCGAGCGCTCGGTCAAGATCATCGAGGACCTGGATGCCAAGACCCTGCGCATCACCTCCATCGTCAACACCATTCACGAGATCGCCGACCAGACCAATCTGTTGGCGCTGAACGCTGCGATAGAAGCGGCGCGCGCCGGTGAACAGGGCCGCGGCTTCGCGGTGGTGGCCGACGAAGTGCGCAAGCTGGCGGAGCGCACCAATGCCTCCACCAAGGAAGTAGCCGGCATGATAGACGACATCCGCAACGGCACCTCCTCCGCCAGCGAGAGCATCCATGAAATGCAGATCAAGGCGAGGATGGGCGAGGAGCACGCCGGCGTGGCCAGCACCTCCATCGACCAGATCCGCAGCAGCACCGCCCAGCTGAGCGAGGTGGTCAGCCATTTTTCCGCGGTGCAGGCGCAGAAAACGCCTTAAAAACTGGCTCGAAGCCGCGGCCTGCGCCCATCCCCCGCTAGGAGGATGGGCGTTCGTCTTTCAGGCCATGCCGCTTACTCTACGCCGTCCGCGATGGACCACAGGAAGTCGGTTTGCAGATTGCCCTTGAACATGGGCGCATTGCGCGGGATGTAGAAATTGGTGGCGTAGCCTATCCGCTTGACCGCGCTGTCCATCTTCACCGAGGCGCCGGAGTGGCAGGTCATGCAATTGCTCTGTATGCCCAGGGTGCCCCTGAAAGTGGCCTTGGTCTTGGGGTTGTAAATGCCCACGTTCAGCGGCGGCGGGGGCTGGAAGACGCTGCTGTCGAAACGGGCCTCCAGATAGGGGTTGTACACCGTGACCGGCGAGCCAACGCTCTTGCCGCCGTTCACCGGCTGGTTGGGCGCCACCATCTGGTAGCCGATGGACATCGCGTAATGCGCCGCCGGCCAGGGCAGTTGCGCCGGACGCGCCTGGGCCACGGCGACGGAGCTGGGCAGCGGCGGCTTGGCCGGGGCCGGCGTCCAGAAGAAGGTTTGCCAGGTCCATTCCGTCATCTCGCGCGAGGTGACGTGCATCGCCATCAGGATCAGGGTATCGCCGGGCTCCACCGGCTGTTTCAACTGGTTTTGCGCCAGGCTGGAAAACAGGGCGGCGTTGGCGGCGGTGACCGGGATGCGGATGAAGTCGCCCAGGCCGAAGGTATTGGCGGCGCTGGGGCTGCTACAGGAAGCATCCACGCTCTGAGCCGTGGAGCGGCCTGGGTTCTTGGCGTCGATGTAGACGCAGCCGGGCCAGGCCTCCTCCGGAAAGCCGCCGCCTTGCATCGCCGGCGTCGGCTTGGGCGTACCGGGCCAGGCCGGCATCACATACAAGGAGGTGCCCGGAATCATATTGGCCTTGCTGACCAGCTTGTATACCGGCTTGACGGTGACGGCGGTGCTTGGGAAGGCCGGAATCGACGCGTTGCCGGCCTGGTAGAGCTTGGTCAGCGCCGTCTTGGAAAACAGCTGGTTCTTGCTGGCGAAGGCGGCGGCGCTCGGATCGTAGCCCACCATTTCAAACGAGGAGGTGTCGCGCACGCCGCGGGCGGATTGGTCCTGGCTTTGGCTCAGCGCCGCCAGCCGCGCCTGCAGCTTCTCCATGAAGCCGGGAATGCGCATGAACTGGCGCGGCACGCGCAGCCGCATCTGGCGCGGAGCCGCCGCCACGGCCGACGTCGCGTTGGCCGCCGCGTCCGCGGGCAGGGCGGCCACCTCTTCCGGCGTCAGCCAGGTCAGGTAGACCGGCGCGTTGGCGAGCCCGTACTCGGTCTGGCCGCTGGGCGTGGTCAGCGCGGCCCACAAGCCCCAGCCGTGGCGGTGGATATTGCGGACATGAGCGGCGCTGGGCTGATTGATCCACTGCATCAGCGTGGATTCCGGTTCCGGGAACTGGTAGCCGGGGATGCCGGGATTGGGCAGCGGCACCGGCTGCGCGGCGGCGTAGCCTGTCAGCAGCAGGCCGGCGAGCAGGGACAATTCATGGCGTTTCATCACGAGGTCTCCAAACGGGGTCTTCAACTGGGCGGGGAGGCCGCTGGCCTCTGCCCTGGTGTTGGCGTCAATTCGGCATGCGCAAGCCGCATGCTGCCCAGTTATAGCCATACGGAATATCATGGTTAGCCATTATTAAGGTCAGTGGAGCAGGCTGGAGGGCTTGAAAATAGCCGCTTTTCAATGCCAATGGTCTGTTTTGAAATCGTAGTGATCCGGACTTGATCAAGGTCTATTAGCAGATGCTGTTAATCCCCTATAACAGCGGAAAACAATGGCTAATAGGGACAAGATCATGTGGGTTTTCTGGATACAATTCGCGCTGCTGCTGACGGCGATACTGATGGGCATACGCCGCGGCGGCGTGGCCTTGGGCATGATAGGCGGGCTGGGCGTGGCGGTGCTGTGCTTCGTGTTCCGCGTGGCGCCGGCGGAGCCGCCCATCACCGTGATGCTGATCATCCTGGCGGTGGTCACCGCCTCGGCCACGCTGCAAGTGGCCGGCGGCCTGGACTTCCTGGTGCAGCAGGCGGAGCGGCTGATGCGCCGCCATCCGCAGCAAATCACCTTCCTGGCGCCGCTGTCCACCTTCCTGCTCACCATGTGCGTGGGCACCGGTCATGCGGTGTATTCGCTGCTGCCGGTGATCGCCGACGTGTCGCTGAAAACCCGCATCCGTCCGGAACGGCCTATGGCCATGGCCAGCGTGGCCTCGCAAATGGGCATCACCGCCAGCCCGGCGGCGGCGGCGGTGACCTCGCTGCTGGCGATGACCGCCCACAGCGGCCAGCCGCTGACCCTGTGGCAAATCCTGATGGTGACCGCGCCGTCCGGCCTGCTGGGCGTGCTGGCCGCCGCCAGCTGGAGCCTGCGCCGCGGCGTGGAACTGGACCGCGATCCGGAATTCCTGGCCCGGATGCAAGACCCGGACTTCCGCGCCTCGGTGGAAAAGTCCGTCACCACCCTGGACAAGACCCTGCCGGCGGCGGCGCGGCAATCGGTGGCGCTGTTCTTCTCCGGCATCCTCGTCATCGTGCTGCTGGCCTTGTTTCCGCAATGGCTGCCGGTCAGCCAGGGCAAGCCGGTGCCGATGACCACGGTGGTGCAGTTCGTGATGCTGGCCTTCGGCGCCTTCATCCTGTTCCGTTCCAACGCCAAGGCGGCGGTGATCGCCCGTTCCGAGGTGTTCACCGCCGGCATGATCGCCGTGGTGTCCATCTTCGGCATCGCCTGGATGAGCGATACCTTCGTCAAGGCCAACGAGCCGCTGCTGGTGGCCAATATCAAGGCCATGGTGGCCTACGCGCCGTGGACCTTCGCGCTAGCGATGTTCGCCGTATCCGCCTTCGTCAAGAGCCAGGCCGCCACGCTCACCATCATGGTGCCCTTCGGTCTGGCGCTGGGCCTGAGCCCGCATCAGCTGCTGGCCATCATGCCCTCCTGCTACGCCTATTTCTTCTTCGCCTTTTATCCCAGCGACCTGGCGGCCATCAATATGGACCGCAGCGGCACCACCCGCATCGGCAAATACCTGCTCAACCACAGCTTCATGATGCCGGGGCTGATAGGGGTGGGGGTGTCCACGCTGGCGGCGTACGGATTGACGCATTTGTACTTCTAAGTGAGGAAAGCTTGTGGAAACTTACCAAGCAGACATCGTGATCGTGGGAGCGGGGGGCGCGGGCTTGCGCGCCGCCATCGCCGCCGCCCAGGCGGACCCTGCCTTGCGCATCGCGCTGGTGTCCAAGGTCTACCCGATGCGCAGCCACACCGTGGCGGCCGAGGGCGGCTCCGCCGGGGTCAAGCAGGCGCATGACAGCTTCGACGCCCATTTCAACGACACCGTGTCCGGCGGCGACTGGCTGTGCGAGCAGGACGTGGTGGAATACTTCGTTAGCCAGTGCCCGGAGGAAATGGTGCAGCTGGAACACTGGGGCTGCCCGTGGAGCCGCAAGGAGGACGGCAGCGTCAATGTGCGCGCCTTTGGCGGCATGAAGATAGAGCGCACCTGGTTCGCCGCCGACAAGACCGGCTTCCACATGCTGCACACCCTGTTCCAGACCTCGATCCGCTTCCCGTCCATTCGCCGTTTCGACGAATACTTCTGCGCCGACCTGATCGTGGAAGACGGCGAGGCGCGCGGTGTGCTGGCGATAGACATCGCCAGCGGCGACAGCTTGTTGATCGAGGCCGGCGCGGTGGTGATGGCCACCGGCGGCGCCGGCCGCGTGTTCCGCGAGAACACCAACGGCGGCATCGTCACCGGCGACGGCATGGCGCTGGCCTACCGCCACGGTGTGCCACTGCGCGATATGGAATTCGTGCAATACCACCCCACCTGCATGCCCGGCACCGGCCTGTTGTTCACCGAGGCCTGCCGCGGCGAAGGCGGCCTGTTGGTCAACAAGGACGGCTACCGCTATCTGCAGGACTACGGCCTGGGCCCGGCCGAGGACAAGCCGCGCAATAAATTCATGGAGCTGGGCCCGCGCGACCGCCTGAGCCAGGCCTTCTGGTACGAGCAGCAGCAGGGCCGCACCGTGGAAGGCCCGTGGGGCTCCGCGGTATATCTGGACCTGCGCCACCTGGGCCACGCCAAGCTGCGCGAACGGCTGCCGCAAATCTGCGAGCTGGCCGAGGAATTCCTGGGCATAGACCCGGCCAAGGCGCCGATTCCGGTGCGGCCGGCGGTGCACTACACCATGGGTGGCATCCTGGTGGACGGCCGCTGCGCCGCGCCCATGCCCGGCCTGTTCGCCGCCGGCGAATGCTCCAGCGTCGGCATCCACGGCGCCAACCGCCTGGGCTCCAACTCGCTGGCGGAACTGTCGGTGTTCGGCAAGGTGGCCGGCGAAGAAGCCGCCCGCTGCGCGCGATCGCGCCGTCCGGCGCGGCGCGAGGCCTTGAAACAGCAGGCCGAGGCCGCCGAGGCGCGCCTGCACGCGCTGCGCGCGCGCGAAGGCGGCGAACGCATCGCCGAACTGCGTCGCGAAATGGCGGAAACCATGGAAGCCGGCTGCGGCATCTACCGCTTGGAAGCCTCGATGCAGGCCACTTGCGACAAGCTGGCGGAACTGAAACAGCGCTTCCGCAATGTGCACGTGGAAGACAAATCCAGCGTCTGGAACAGCGACTGGCTGCTGGCCATCGAGCTGGGCTACCAGCTGGATGTGGCCGAGGCGATGGCGCATTCCGCGCTGCAACGCCGCGAATCGCGCGGCGCCCACCAGCGGCTGGACGGCTGCGAGCAGCGCGACGACGTCAACTTCCTCAAGCACAGCCTCGCCGTCTACCAGGGCGCGGACGCGCCGCGCATAGACTACGGCGCGGTGAAGATCACCAAATCGCAGCCGGCGGTGCGCGCCTACGGCGCCGCCGGCCTGGCGGCGGAAGCCGCGGCCAAGGAGGGCAAGGCATGAGCGAACAGACTATGACGGAACAGACCAAGACCATAGCGGTGATGCGCTACCGGCCGGAGCAAGACAGCGAGCCGTGGCTGCAACACTTTGAAGTGCCGTACCGCGACGACATGTCGGTGCTGCAGGCGCTGCAATACATCCGCGACTACCTGGACGGCGGCCTGGCCTTCCGCTGGTCCTGTCGCCAGGCGATTTGCGGCAGCTGCGGCATGATGGTGGACGGCGTGCCCAAGCTGGCCTGCAAGACCTTTCTGCGCGACTACCCCGGCGTGGTGCGCATCGAGGCGCTGAACCACTTCCCGATAGAACGAGATCTGGTGGTGGTGCTGGACGACTTCATCGCCAAGCTGGAAAGCATCCAGCCCTATATCGTGCCCAAGGAAGACAAGCCGCTGTCCGACGGCGAATACCTGCAAACCCCGGCGCAGATGGACTGGTACGCCCAGTTCAGCAGCTGCATCAACTGCCTGCTGTGCTATGCCGCCTGCCCGCAGTACGGCTTGGACGACAAGTTCCTGGGGCCGGGCGCCATCGCGCTGCTGCACCGCTACAACATGGACAGCCGCGACGGCGCGGCCGAAGAGCGGATGGAACTGCTGGCCACGCAGGAAGGCGTGTTCAACTGCACCGCGGTGGGTTATTGCTCCGAGGTCTGCCCCAAGGTGGTGGACCCGGCCAATGCGGTCAACCTCAACAAGACGGCGGTGGCCAGGGATTACTTCCTGCGCTTCGCCCGGCCCAAGGGGAAGTGCAAATGAGCAAGCGCAAACCGTATGTCCGGCCAATGGAAGGCTGGTGGCGCAAGAATCCTTACTTCATCGAGTACATGATCCACGAAGGCACGGCGCTGTTCGTCGCCGGCTACGCGCTGACCCTGCTGTGCGGGTTGTGGCGGCTGAGCCAGGGCGAGGCGGCCTGGAGCGGCTACATCTCCGCGCTGCAAAGCGCGCCGGCCTTGCTGCTGCACGCGGCGGCGCTGGCGATGATCGCCTACCACAGCTACACCTGGTTCAAGATCATGCCGCGCACGCTGCCGCCGCTGACCCTGGCCGGACGGCGAGTGTCCGCCTTGGCCATCACCGCCGGCGGCCTGGCCGCCGCCGTGGTGTGCAGCGCCGCGCTCTTGATGCTGGTATGGGGGATGACGGCATGAAACCGGGATTGAAACGTTCTCACGCGCCCATTTTCTGGGGCTTGTTCGGCGCCGGCGGCATGCTGGCCGCCCTGTTCGGGCCGATGCTGGTGTTCATCACCGGCATCGCCGCGCCGCTGGGCTGGTTGCCGGACGGCGCCGCCGATTACGCCACGCTGCAGGCGCTGGCGCAAAGCCTGATCGGCAAGGCGCTGCTGTTCGGCCTGATCGCCCTGCTGCTGTGGCACGCGGCGCACCGCATCTACCACAGCCTGCACGATGTCGGCATCCACGGCGGGCCGCTGGCCAAGGCCTGCACCTATGGGGTGGCGGCGCTGGGTACGCTGGCGGCGGCGGGGCTGTTGCTGGCGGTGGGGTTCTGAACGGCTTGTGGCCGGGAGTGAAACGATAGGCTAGGACGGCGCTTTGCGGCGCCGTCCTTTCTTTGCCCGTAGCAGGCGGATCAGCGCCCCATGCTCACCACCCACAAAAGGGGAAGCAGCAGAAACAATAGAGTGAAGCCGAACTGGGCTCCGGCCGTGCGCCGGCGCAGCTTCCAGAACACCAAGCAAGTCAGCGCCAGCCAGCCTACGATGCCAAACAGCGCCAGATTGACCATGAAGGCGCCCATGCTGCCCATATCGGCCAGACAGCATTCGGACAAGAGCAAGAGGGCGGGCAGGAGCGAGGCGGCGCGGAGATAGGACATTTGAGTGGCTTATTGGGGGTGAATCGCACATTTTGCATCAAGACCGCGGCTTTGCCCACCGTTCAGCGCAGGCCTGCGTGGACGCGGCGTCCGCGCCGCTGGCAATGACCGGGATAATCGCGGGTGCCCGCTAGCCCGCCGTCTCGCGCTCGCGCAAAAAATCGATGAAGGCGCGCACCTTGGCCGACACATGGCGGGTGCGCGGGTAGAGCGCGTGGATGCCTTGCTGCGGGAAGCCGTGATCGGGCAGCAGCCGGCAAAGCCGGCCGGCTTGCAGATCGGCCTTGACCAGCCAGTCCGGCAGCAGGGCCACGCCTAGGCCGGCCAGCGCATAGGCGCGCAGAATGGACGCGCTGTCCGAGCTCAGCCGCGGCTGGCCATGCTGGCGCCAGGCTTCTTGGCCGCCGTCCGGCGTATCCACCAGCCAGGGCTGGGCGTGCTTGAGCCGGCTGTGTCCCAGCCAGGGCAGCCGGCTCAGCGCGGCCAGGTCGCGGATGTCCCCGTCCGGCCGCTGCGCCAGCAGGGCCGGCGCCGCCACCGGGAAAATATCGAACTGGGCCAGCGGCACCGCGTGCAGATCGGTTTCCGGCAGGCGGCCCAGGCGAATGGCGACGTCGAAGCGTTCGGCGATCAGATCGGCGTGCAGCGAGGAGGTGGACAACTGCAGTTGCAGCGCCGGGTGGCGCAGGGCGAAGCGCTCGATCGCCGGGGCTATCCTGGCCAGGCCGTATTCCAGCGTGGCGGTGACGCGCAGCGCGCCGCTCAACTCCCCGTGTTCGGTGCGGGCGTCGTCTATTGCCAGCCGCGCTTGCTCCAGCATGTCGGCGCAGCGCTGATAGAAGCGCGCGCCGGCGTCGGTCAGCGCCAGGCTGCGGGTATTGCGGATCAACAGCGCGACGCCGATTTCCTGCTCCAGGCGCTTGATATTGAAGCTGACCACGGCGCGGGTTTGGCCCAGCGCGGCGGCGGCGGCGGTGAAGGAGCCGGCGTCCACCACGGCCTTGAAGGTTTCAAAGCGATCCAGACTGACCATGGCATTGCCCGTCATTGTCAAAAATGGTTTGACAGTTTAGCCGTGGCTACGCGGTTTTTCCATCGTCAGGCGCTGACTATACTCGGCCGCTTTACCGTGGAGAGCGCCGATGCCGCTCCGTTTGAAACTGACCCTGGTGTACCTGTTGGGCTTTGCGCTGGACCTGATCAATATGTTCATCGTCAGCGTCGCCTATCCCGACATCGGCCACGACCTGGGCGCCTCGCTGACGCAACTGGCCTGGGTGGGCAACGCCTATATGCTGGGGCTGACCCTGGTGATTCCGCTCAGCGTCTGGCTGGCCGGCGCTTACGGCGAGCGGCGGGTGCTGCTGGGATCGCTGGCGCTGTTTCTCGCCGGCGCCGCGTTGGCGGGCACGGCTCCATCCATCGAAACGCTGATCGCCTGGCGCGCCTTGCAGGGCCTGGGCGGCGGCCTGCTGATCCCCATCGGCCAGGCCATGGTCTACCGGCACTACCCGCCGGCGCAGCGCGCGCGGCTTACCGCCTGGATCATGGGCGTGGCCTTGATCGTGCCGGCGTTGTCGCCGGCATTGGGCGGCGTGCTGGTGGATGCGCTGTCCTGGCGCTGGGTGTTGCTGGCCAGCCTACCGCTGGCGCTGCTGACCTTGCTGCTGGCGGCGGCCTGGCTGCCGCGCGAGGACGCGGCGGCGCGGCCTGGCGCGCTGGACGGCTCCGGCCTGATCCTGGTGGCGCTTGGCATGAGCGCGCTGCTGCTGGCCCTGGGCTGGCTGGGCGAGCGCGGGCATTGGCCGCGCGGCCTGGCCGCGCTGGCGGTGGCGGCGCTAGCCCTGGCGGCCTATGCGCGCGGCGCCGCCGGCAAGGCCGAGCCGGTGCTGCAACTGACGCTGCTGCGCGGGCGCTTGCTGCGAGCCGCCATGCTGGTTTATCTGTTTGTGCCCGGCGTGTTCATGGGCGTCAGCCTGGCGGCGATGCTGTATCTGCAGGATGTGCTCGGCCTCGGCGCGGCGCGGACCGGGGCCTTGATGCTGCCCTGGGCGCTGGCTTCCGCGCTGGCCATAGGCCTGACTCGGCGCGGCTTCAATCGCCACGGCCCCAAAGCCCTGTTCTTGCTGGGCATGGCGGCGCAGAGCGCCGGCATCCTGCTGCTGGCCTTGGGCGTTAGCCGCTATGATGCGCTGATGGCCGTTTACGGCTTGATGGGCTTTGGCGGCAGCCTGTGCAGCAGCACCGCGCAAAGCGCGGCCTTCCTGGACGTGGCCGAGACCGAGCTGCGGCAGGCCAGCGCGTTGTGGAATATCAACCGCCAATTCAGTTTTGGCCTGGGCGTGGCCGCGCTCAGCATGCTGCTCAACATCCTGGGCGGCGGCGTGTCCGCGTCCGCCGAGGCCTATCAAGCCTGTTTCTTCATCGCCGCCGGCCTGACCCTGGTGCCGGCCTTATCGGTGCTGCGCATCCACACCCCAACGGTGCTGGCCCTGCTGCGGCCCAGCCCCTCACAGAGAAGCTCATGACTGACAACAAGCCTTATTTCGACGAAGTGATATCCGCGCATATCGCCATCCAGCAATGGTTTTCCAGCCCGGCGGACGCCGCCGTGCTGGAAGAACTGATGGCGCGCTTCTCGCCGCGCTTCACCATGGTGGTGCCCAGCGGCGCGCAGCTGGACCTGGACGCCGTGCGGCGGCTGTTCGCCAAGGCCGGCGGCGGCAAGCCGGGTTTGGAGATTGTGGTGGATCAACTGACGCTGCTGGACCAGCACGCCGGCGGCGCGACGGTGGCGTATCGTGAAGCGCAATACCTGGGCGGCCAACCGAGCAATCTGCGGCTGGCCACCGTGGTGTTTGAGCGCGACGCGGCCGGCGCGCTGCGCTGGCGGCATTTGCAGGAGACTTTTTGCTCCGCTTGAGCGGAATGTGGCCGGAGCAGGGCGCGTCAGCAGGCGCGCGCCTGGCTGTGCTCCGGCCGCCAGATCACGCAAGACACCGGCTGGCCGCGGCGGTGGATGTCGCCGCTCAGCCGCAGGCTGCCATCGCTTTGCCATTTGGCTTTGACGGAGCTTTGCAGCCCGGAAAAGCGGTAATCGCCCAGCGTGAACTCAATGCCGTACACCGAGCCCTCCCAGCCGAGCAGGCTCAGCCGCGGGCTGTAGCTGGCGGTCATATTGTCCACTGGCAGGCCGAAGGCCTCACCCGCCTGATCCGCTTGCCAGAACAAGGACCAATTACCCTGGCCATCCCGGCTCAGCACACTGCCGGGCGGCCAGCGCACCGCGCCTAGTTCGCGCGGCCTGCCCAGCCAGCAGCCTTGCAGCCGTGGCCCCTGCGGGGTCGGCTCCAGCGTGGTCGGCATCACCTCGGCGGAAGCGCAGGGCCAGCCTTCTATCTCCTGACCGCCGCTCAAGCCGGCTTCCAGCATTCGTGAGCCAGGTTCCTGCTTCAGGCTGACGATGCTCAGCGGCCCCAGCGCCAGCGGCGCGCTGCTTTCCGCCTTGACCGGCTGGCGGCTTCCATTGTCTTGCTCGTAAACGATATGGCTGCCCGCGGGGAAGGACACCCCGGCCAGCGTCACCGGGCTATCGGCGGTTTCTCCGCCGACGGGGTTCAGCCGCTCGATGAAGAAGCCGGCCGCCAGCTGCAAACCCAGCCACAGCAAAGGCGCCAGCAAGAACAATAAGCTCAGCCCGAAGCGGGCGCGGGGTTTGCGCCGGCGCAGCGCGTAAAACAGCAGGCCGCTCAGCAGCAGCCACACCGCCGCGCCTATCAGCAGCAGATTGATGAGGAACAAGCCCAGCCCGGCCATATCGGCCAGGCAGGTCTGCGGCAACAGCAACAGGATGGACAATAGCGACAGCGCGCGCGGGTAGGTCATGGCCGGCGGTGAGAGAGGGAAACCGGCATTCTGCACCAAAGCCGCCGGTGCGAGTAGCCGACGCGAAAAAGCCGCCTGACGGCGGCCGGCATCCTTGCGGAGGCGATTACAAGCGGAAGCGCGCGGTTACGCCCTGCAGATTCTGCGCCAGCGCGTTGAGCTGGCTGGAGGTGGTGGCCAGCTCTTCCACCGTGGCGCTGTTTTCCTCCGCCATCTGCGACACCCGCTCCATGCTCTGCGCCAGGTTCAGGCTGGCGGTGCGCTGCTCGCTCAACGCGCTGGTGATATTGCCGATGGACTGCACGATGGAGTGGGTGCTGCCTTCGATCTCCTGCATGGAATCCGTGGCCTGGCCGGCGCCGTCGGACACCGTGCCCACGCTGGTCAAGCTCTGCTCCATGCTGCCCACCACCCGGTTAGCGCTGCCCTGGATTGAACCAATCATCTGGGTGATTTCCTGGGCGGAACTGGTGGTGCGCTCCGCCAGCTTGCGCACCTCATCCGCCACCACCGCGAAGCCGCGGCCCATTTCGCCGGCGCGCGCCGCCTCGATCGCCGCGTTCAAGGCCAGCAGATTGGTCTGGTCCGCCACGTCGCGGATCACCGTGACGATATTGCCTATCTTCTGCACTTCCTGGGTCAGGCCCTTCATTTGATCCGAAGTGGCCGCCACCGAGGTGGACACCGATTCGATATTTCCCACCGAAGCCTTCACCGCATGGCCGCCGCGGCTGGCCAGATCGCCGGCCATTGCCGCCTGGCGCGACGCCTCGTTGGAATTGTCCGCCACATGGTTGATGCTCACCGTCAGCTCTTCGATGGTGGCGGCGGCCTCGGAAGTGGCCTCGGACTGGCGCTGCGCGCCATGGGCCACCTGCTCGGACATGCTGGCCAGCTCATGGGCGGAGTCCGACACCTCGTTGGCGTTTTTCTGGATATTGGCCACCACCTCGCGCAGGCCCTGGCGCATTTCCTGAATATCCTTGGCCATGGCGATGGCCTCGTCGCGCGCCTCCGGAATCGGCTCATCATGGCCGGACAAATCGCCCTGCTTGATATTACGCACCAACTGCGCGGATTTTTTCAGCGGCACCGTCACCAGATTGGCGATGAACATCGCCACCGCCACCGCCACAAGCAGGGCGATCACCGCCACGGTGATCAACACCGTCACCGCTTCGCTCTGAGCGGTCTTGCTGTCCGCAATCGATTTTTGCATCAAGTCTTCCTGGAAGTCCGACATCTCCTTCAGCGACTTGATGAAATTATTATTGGCCGGCGCGAAAGTCTTCATCAGAAAGGTTTTGGCTTCCTCGTTCTTGTTGGCGCGCGCCAAGGCGTACAAGGGTTCAAACTGAGCGCCCAGATTGGAGCTGGCCGTCTTGAGCTTGTCGAACAGCTCCTTCCCCTTGGGCGTGGACAGCAGCTTTTCCATCTGATCCATATTGACCGCGTTGGCGGCGCGCAAATCCTCCACCTTCTTGAGATTGGTCTCGGTCTCCTCCGGCGTCTGCACGATGATGGCATTGCGGATGTAGCGGCCGATGTCCAGCGTGGTGACGCTGATCTTGTTGGCCAACACGATCTTGGGATAACGGTCCTCGGTCACATCGCGGATCTTGGAATCTATGGTGTTCAACTTCATCATCGCCACCGCCACGATGATGGCGATCAACAGAATCAGCAGGCCAAAGCCGGCCAAGAGTTTTTGCTTGACGGTCAACTGGTGCAGCATGGAGCGCTCCCCCGAACAGATTGTGTCTATTGTGCAGCGGCGCGCCTGCCAGAGCGGCGGCCTCTTGCTGAAACATAGTTGCCGGATTGGGCTAGATCAAACCATGCTTAATCAAGCACTTCAATTTTTTGCTAGTGGAAGAATGGGAGCGGTCGAAGAGGGCGAGCGGGTGGCGAGGGCATGCCGGGTGAATGGTGTTGGCGGAGGTTTCAGGATGACCCCCGCCGTTGGGAAATTAGCGAGTTTTTATCAAGTAAATCGGCTGAACAATGAGGCTGATGAAAGTCAAATGCGCAATGAAATAGAACATCATTACATGACATGACGCCAAGATTGAATAAAGTATCGGGTTGGTGGCTGCTGCTCGAATGATATGGCTGCCAGACTCAAGGTTGGAACCGTCAAAATAAGTAATGTACACCATGAAGGCAAGCATTCCACCGATGGTGAATAGCGAAAGAGTCACTCGTTTCCAGTTGAAATAGCTGAAATCCAAGTTGCTGATGGTGAAAGCTCGACTAATTAAATAAATAATTGCGACAAAGTAAACTGGGGTGCTGAGGCGAATGTACGAGAAAGTCACGGCAGCTGTGTTCTTTAGCATTTCAGATTGCATGCCGCCAGAACCCATTAAATGCTTGAGAGACAAGAAGTTGAAGATTGGAGCTAGAGATGAGTCCCCCATTAGCTGTGATGCGATTCCGATAAGCAGAATGGGCGTTATGCTGGCAAATATGAAAAAATAAAGCAAAGGAGATTTTTTTAATATGGACATGATGACTTTTTATTGTGTCTTTTGAAAGAAACCCTCCTGAAAGGGAGGAGTACAGGATGTTTGATTTGTCTGAGTAAATTTCATTTTTTTAGCTCTTGAGTTTTGCGGAATTGGGAGGGTTGATTGTTTTGGGCGAAAAGGTAATAAATGAGAGCGAACCCTTATTTAGAAAGGAGATCGTTGACACCCCCAAGCGTCATAATAAGTGCTGGTGCCACCTTGCATATGGATAGATGAGGGTGTTTTCAAGAGAGTGGTTAGTTAAAGATCATATTGTTGATTTTATCCATTCTTTCAGGAGTGAAAAAGGCGGCAGCTACAAGATACGAAACAACAAGAGCGACTGTGCCAACTCCTGATACAGCAAAAGTGCCTAATGCTAGCTTGTACGCAAATGCAATTGCAAATGCCGCTGCTGCGCCGGCAGCCATGCTTTCAAACTCTAGCAGCAATGGCTTCCAATTGTTTGTTTCAATTCCGATAAGTATTTTGTCATAGATTGACTCTATTTGCAATGCCTTGCCTGCATATCCAAACCCTTTGGACATTTTTTGCATGCTATCACCAATGTCTTGGTAGTCAATGGTATGCACAGCTTTTCTGATGGTTTCAATATCCTCTGGAGCAATTTTCATGTGAGGGTAGCTTTGCAATTTTGCTAACATTTCCATAGCCTGATCAAATGGCACTGCATTGGCATTTCGAAAGTTGCTGCGTAATGCTATGGATAAATCGTTGAAGCGCTTGCCGAAGGCTTTGAAAGAAACTTCGGTGGCGGTAGAAATGTATTGCAGTGAGCTTTTTGTTTCTTGAACATCAATTGCTATTTGACCAAGTCGCGATTGCTTCGCATAAAATGTATCAAATATTTGTTGATCTCGATCTGATAGGTCCATGTTCTTAGAAAAAGCTTGGGCCGCTAGATCAAATCTTTTGTTTTTACAATGCTCCACAATGTCAGGGTTGCTTCTTAGCCCTTTTTGAGAACTGTCGTCATTTAGTGCATGTAGGCACATTCTGAGTTCGTTTCCAATATTGTTAATGCTGTTCACTTCACTGGGAGAACGATATTGAGAGGGGATCTGAGGAGTGGGAGTAGTTATTTTTTTGTTGATGGATATATCGTCTCGATACATCTTTGAAATAAAGTTCTTGTCAATGGTGTTTCCTAATATTTCGTAGTTCTTTATTAAAATTTTAGAGAATTTTTCAAAGCTGTCATAATTTTCTTTTGCCACTTTTATAAACGTTGGTCCACCCAAGGTTAGCAGTTTTTTTTCATCCATTCCCTGTTCAAGTCTTTTGACTGAGTTTTCGAAAATGACGCACTTTAGTTTTCCGCATTCAGGACAAATGCCTTGATTTTCTTTGTAGTCCTTTATGTGATCTACAAAGCAGGCGGACACTGTGTAGCCGTGTGAAGAGGCGGATGTCCCGAAACTGGCGGCTTCTGCGTTTAGAATGAGCATGGGTGGGGTTATCAAATCGTCTTGCATTATTTTCTCTTATCTAAATTGTTGCTTGGAGACTGCTGTCTTGGTTAAGACAGGATGATTTTAAATAAGGCGTTATTAATTGACGATGTGAACTGTTTCAGTTTTGTTTGGAACTGGATTTCAAAGAGTGGCGTTTATCTGTTTTGCTGGATTTGATCTGGACTTGGGTTTTTATGGGAGGAAGCTGGTTGGAATGATTTCGGTGGGCTGGTTTTTGAGAGGCACGGCTTGGGGGTAAGAGCCTGTTTCAAGTCTCGCGAGCAAGAGCAAGACAAGGCGAAGACGAGCGAAAAAGCGGAATGTACCGGTGGAACATGAGCATTTTGAGCTTGAACTCGCCATGCCCGGCTGTACGAAGCGCAGCAAACCTTGAACAGATTCTTAGGCTGCAAGGCTTGATGCTGATGTCACGTCATTTCATCGCATGATTTGACATTGTTTTTTTGTGATCTATAAAAATGCATAAAGCATTTTTATGCGCCGAATGCACATCAGCCATGCTGCCTGAGCCGCGTGTCTGGCGGCCCTGACTTCAAGCGCCTCATCTATCAACAGGAGAAACTCCATGCGTCAAAGCATCTGCAAACCCCTCGTCCGCCTGTCCGCCGTGCTTGCTCTGCTGATGGCCGCCAGCCTGGCCCACGCCGTTGAGTGTCGCGCCATCCCCAGCGTCAAGAGCAGCGGCGTATCCGCCAGCAACAACGCGGCGGGCGGTCACCTCAACCAGCATATCTACGGCGCGACGCCGCCGGCCGGCACCAGCCAGGTGGGCAAGACCCTGTTCACCAGCGTGGAGGAATACACCGGCTTCTGGAACAACTACGTGGACCCCAAGAAATACACTGGCGTCGCGGTCCAGTGCTCCGGCAACCACGCTCGCCAGAGCGTCACCGTCTACAGCGTGCTGAAGAAAGACAAGATCGGCGGCTACAGCTGCACCGGGGCGGACGCGGCGGGCAGATGTAATGCGCAGACCCGCTCGCAGTTCTCCAGCGTGCAGCTGGATTTTGAAGTGGTGAAAGGCAACTGGATTTTGCTGACCGCCTATCCGGTGAATTGAGTAGTCTGGCTGGGCTAGTCGGCTAATCGCGCCGGCTGGCGGCGGCGATGGCGGGCAAGCCCGTCATCGCCGTTCCCCGTCCAATCGCCGGCGCCACCAGGGCCGCGCCGGCGGCCAGCGCCAGGCCGAACAGCAGCAGGGCGGTGGGCGCGCCCAGGCGGTCCACCAGCAGACCGGTGAAAATCACCGGCAGGCTGAAGCCGATATAAGCCAATAGAAAGAAGCCAGCACTGGCGCGCGGCTTCTCCGCGCCGGCCAGCGCGTTCACCGCGGACAAACCGCCCAGATAAGTGAAGCCGTAGCAAGAGCTGCTCGCGCCGAGCGCGCCCAACAACACCGCCGCCAGCGAACCCTGGGTCGCGCCCCAGGCCAGCAGCGCATAGCTGAGCGGCAGCACCAGCAAGCCCAGGCGCACCGCGCGGCCTGGCGGCATCGCGCGGGCCAGCGGCTGGAACAGCAGGCCGCAGCTGATCACGGTGAAAGTGGAAAACCCGGACCAGCGCGCCAGCCCATGCGCGGCCAGCACCGACGGCAATACCGCGATCACCAGCCCCACCGCCGCCCAGGCCAGCAGAATGGCCAAGCCGAAGGGCAGGCTGCCGGCGGGGAAATAGGGCGGGCGCAGCATGGAGGCGTGACGAGCGCGCGGTGCCGGGTCCGGCAGCCCGGCCACCGCCAGCAGCGCCGTGCCGGCCAGCGCCAGATGCAGCCAAAAGCTGGCCGGCGTCAGCGTGCTCTGCCACAGCAGGCATACGCTGGTCAGCGCCGCGCCCAGGCCAAAGCCCAGCGAGGTGCTGGCCGTCACCCACAGCGTGGCGCGGCGCGTATCCTGCTCCGCCATCAATTCTCCCATATAAGCGGCGCCGGCGGCGGAAGCCAGCGCGGTGCCGGCGCCCAGCAGAAAGCGCGCCACGGCCAAGGCCTCCAGCCGCGGCCACAGCGCCATGACGGCGGTGGCCAGCATCGCCAGGGTCAGCGCCGCCAGGATCAAGGGCTTGCGCCCCAGCCGGTCCGGCAGGCCGCCCAGCGCCAGCAGCACCGGCAACACCCCCAGCACATAGGCGGAAAACGCGGTGGCGGTGGCCGCCGCGCCCTGGCCGGCCAGCTGCGCGTAAGCGGTGTACAGCGGTGCTTGCAGATTCACCGCGCACGTGATCAGGCACAGGCCGAAGGCCAGCCGGGCAGGGTGGCGTGTGTTCATGCCGCCTCCGGGAATAAAAGAGACACGGCGGGACAAACAGTATGGGCGAACAGTGGAACAGTCATAAGTGATGGCCTGGCGATGAAAAGGGCGCGACACGCCACTATCCGGCCGCTCCATGACGGCAACAAGTGACAGCCGCGGCCATTTGCGCTTAACTGTTTGCTCGTTATCAGCAAACAGTGAGCCCGCCATGCGGCTAGAACTCGACCGCGCCAGCCGGCAGCCGCTGGCGCAGCAAATCGCCGATCAATTGCGCGCCTGGATACGGCGCAGCCGGGTCCGCCCCGGCACCCGGCTGCCCTCCATCCGCCAACTGGCCAAGGAGCAGCAGCTCAGCCAGTCCTGCGTGATCGACGCCTACGACCGGCTGGTGGCGCTGGGCCTGCTGGAATCGCGCCACGGCGCCGGCTTCTTCGTGGCCGCGCCGCCGGGCCGCGAGGAAAGCGAATGGCGGGAAACCATGGAACCGGCCTGGGGCCAGTTCAGCGACAGCGGCGAGCAACTGAAACTGGGCTGCGGCTGGGTGCCGGACAGCTGGCGGGACCAGGAGGAACTGGGCTACGCCATCCGCCACATCACCCGCTGTCAGCCGGCGGACCTGTTCGACTACAGCACCCCGCTGGGCCTGCCGGCCTTGCGCCGGCAACTGCAACAGCGGCTGCGCCAGATCGATATCCATGTGGAACAGGAACAAATCCTCACCACCAACGGCGGCAGCCACGCGCTGGACCTGCTGGCGCGCGCGCTGCTCAAGCCCGGCGACACCGTGCTGGTGGAAAGCCCCGGCTACTACAATCTGTTCAACCTGCTGAAATTCCACGGCATAGACATGCTGGCGGTGCCGCGTGCCGGCAACGGGCCGGACCTGGCGGCGCTGGAAGCCATCCTCGCCCGGCATCGGCCCAAATGCCTGTTCATCAACAGCCTGTTCCATAACCCCACCGGCACCTGCGTGACGCCGGCGGTGGCGCACCGCCTGCTGCAACTGGCCGAGGCCCACGACTTTCTGATCGTGGAAGACGACATCTACGCGGATTTCCAGAACCACCCCGGCGTGCGTTTGGCGGCGCTGGATTCGCTGCGGCGGGTGATCTACGTGTCCAGCTTCTCCAAAACCCTCAGCTGCTCGCTGCGCGTCGGCTATGTGCTGGCCCAGCCGGAGCTGATCCGCCAGCTGGCCAATATCAAGATGTACACCGGCATCGGCACCCAGCGCTTTGCCGAATGCGTGGCGGCCCAGCTCTTGTCCAGCGGCGCTTACCGCAAGCTGACGCAAAGGTTGCGGCTGCGGCTGAACCGGCAAATGGCCGCCACGCTGCAAACGCTGGAGGCCAACGGCTGGCAAGTGTTCGCGGAGCCGCAGGGCGGCATGTTCGTCTGGGCGCGCACCGGCCGCCACAGCTTCGAGGACATGCAGGCAGAAGCCGCCAAGCGCGGAATCCTGCTGTCGCCGGGCAGCGGCTTCATGCCCGGTGGTGAGGACAACGATTGGCTGCGGATCAATGTCGCTTATGCGGGCGATGCGCGGGCGCTGGAGTTTTTTGAGGCGTTTAAGAGTGGGTGAGGGGGCGGATCAGGTTGTGGGGGAGCTTGATCGATGGATTCATGCGGTGGCTTGTGTTTACCTAGGAGCCTGTTCCCGATCTTTATTGAATCCGCTGCGCGAATGATGATTTTGATTGCCGGGGCTGCCCGGCGGGCAGGAAGGGGAATTTGCTCGGCCAAATTCCCCTTCACCCCAAAGGCCGCCCTGCAAGCCTGGCCTACGGCTTCCCGCCGGTTCCCGTCAGGCCCGAGGCGCGGCTGAACTCGCGATTTGCTAACGTCAAATCGCTCAAACAGGGCAGCCGCTTAAAACCTCGGGCCTGCCACCCGACGGCAGGCTTGAAGGGACCTAGGGCGCATCGGATACGCGGTTTCCTGTGTAGCTATGCAAGGTTTCAAAGCACTAAAACTCTCAGATTGATCAAGGAGACTATTGATGTCGAATGACAAAGAACTGGCCGCTCGGGACGCCCAGCGCGATCTGGGGGCGGAACTGCTGGAGTCCGTGCGCCAGATGAAGGCGGACCAGGCCGCCCGGCGCACTCAGGTTACGCCCACGCTGGCCGCACAAGCACGTTCGCAGATGGGCATGTCCCAGACGGAGTTCGCGGAGTTGCTGGATGTCAGTAAGCGCACGCTGCAGGAGTGGGAACAAGGCCGGCGCATGCCCACCGGCGCGGCGCAAACCTTGCTGCGGGTGGCGGTACAGCACCCGGAGGCGTTGCGGGAGCTGAAGCCTGTCTAAGTTGGTGTTTGAATAGGAAACAGCCTCTCGTTTGAGAGGCTGTTCTGTTTATGGTGTTGTGGCCGGCGCGAGCGAGGAGGGGGCATGGTCCCGAGGATGGCATCGATTAAAAGCGGATAAGGATTTGGCTCTATTTCCTGAGCGCGCTTTGGCCAGGGCAGCTACCGTCTTCGGAGGCCATCATCACACCATTTGCCGTTGAGCAAAACGTACCACCTAGCGTCAAACCATTCGCAAATCCGCTTGGATGCCAGTAGGTGCTTACGACCTCCAATGGACTTGAGCTTGGGAAAGGTTTGGGGGCTTGCTTCACCTTGTACTTCCCTGGAACCGTTTCGCCATAAATTAAACATTCAGCTGACTTGACCTTGTACAGCTCCGCTTCGTTGCGCGAGGTGGCATCCACTTGCCAAATCGCTTGCGCACCATCCGCCGTTGTCGTGTAAACCGTGATGGAAGTCAAAACCAGCCCCTTGGCAGGGATGGCAATGGACTTGTTGGCTGATCGGTAGCTGTCCACCGAGAAGCAGGTTTTTCCCGAGCCGGCATTCCTGGCAGTGATAACGCCTTGGTAAAGGGAAGAAGCCGTAGCAGTAAGGGCAAGGGTACAAAGAGCTATGCTGCTAAGGAGTGAGTGGAAGGAGTTGGCGCGCATGTTTGGGACCTTTAAAGATAATCGCCAAAATCTTTGTATGTAGAGAAGCTTGAAGCCTGTTTTGTCGTTTATTTTACTAGGCGTAGACCATACTCTTTAACTGTGGAATTTGGAGGTCGTACTCCTTGTAAATTTTCGGCTGTTGAACTATCAGTAAGCGAGAGGCCAAAAGTTAGCTTATCAAGTTCACTGACGTGTAAATTTAGGCGTCGTGAAATTTCAACTCTACCAATTCCTTCTTTTCGCAAGGTCGTCAGTACTTTTTGCAGTATTTGAGAGTTTTCATGTGGGATTGGCTCTGGCTCACTCTTGCGGTAGCCCATTTTAGATAATTCTATGCAGATAGATCGATTAACCCATTCTGAAGTTAGTTCTAGTTTGTGGAGTCGATAATTAAGTGCTGCCACTGATACTCCCCATTCTTTTTTTATTTGTATTAGGGTGGGAATGGTCACGAAGCGAGGTGCTTTTGCAAGTATTCCTCCTCGCGGCATTAAAAAAGATGAAGCAAAGTCATTAGCTTCTTTTTCTGCATCTACTCCTTGGCAGTGCCCGTGGCGATGCAGTATTAGGTGGCCCAATTCGTGAGCTGCATCAAAGCGACTATGCTCAGCTGTTTTTTGAGTATTAAGAAATACAAAAGGCTGGTCTCCATGCCACATGGAGAATGCATCTACTTCAACTGCATTAATGTCAAGGGAGAAGACTTTAACGCCTTTGGCTTCGAGTAGATGAACCATGTTGTGAATACCACGCTCTCCCAGTCCCCACTCATTACGTAGTGCAATAGCAGCTATTTCGGGGTCGATTCCTGGTTCAAAACGAGGTAAATCAGGTTTTGGTAAATCAAAATTGTCATCTATCCATTTGCTGAATATGAGTGCGATGGAGCCAGCAGACAATGCCATGTCACGCTGAGCGGCCTTCATTCTTTTAAGGGAGCGAAAACTTGCTATGTCTGGCGACAAAATTTCTAAGTTGTCACCTTCAAAAAAACTGAGAGGAAAGCCAAGAACTGAGGAAAGCCTTTCTAAGCTTTCCTCAGATGGGTTCATCTCTCCGCTTTCGTAGTTTTGAACGGTCTTTTCTGTTGCGCCTATTTGACTTGCTAGCTGGCGCTTGGTCAGACCACGGCGTTGTCTAGCCACAGTCAAGCGAGAGGGATTAAACATTTTGATACTGATACCGGTATTAAGCAGTTTTCCTACGTACGGGAACGTCGAGTGGTATCCCAATGTCGTCATCGGTGAGCCTGGTAACATCGGGTTGATCACTCAAGTCGATCTCGTTCAAGATAATTCGTTCTTCCCAAACAGTGATTTTACCAAGTTGAACGTCAAATACAGAGGGGAAGGATAATTCAGAACGTAGGACGGGCTGATGTTGATTTGTTATGTCAAGATGGTAAAGGAGTACCCACGTTTTTAGAATCTCGGAGGTATCATCTTGTGCTTGAGGTAATGTTTCGGGAAACATCTCTATTGTTAATGTGTTTCGTAGGACGGCCTGTTGAGTTTTTATACCTTTACTCGTTTTGTTACTGGGGTAGCCATGCAGCCTGCCTGTTTGCTCATCCCCGGTATACACAACAATACCAAAACTTTTATCTGGGGCAATGGTGACAGGAAGATTATGATGGCTCTCCGCCTGCCAGCCATCAGGGCAGACTTGTAGACGCAAGCTTTCGACTGTATACGCCCATTGTGCCTGGCCAGGGAAGGTTCGTGGCAAGAGTGGACCACAGTTTAGGCGCTGTGTCACACCCGTAGTGAGTGCATTTTTCAAGATATCTTTTGTCACGCTAAGCTGTTGAAGGCGTGCAGCCACATCGTGTTCTTCCCACAGGACTGGAAGGGTAATGCTTTCGATTTTCATATGATCTACGTACCAAGAAAGGATTGTGCTTGAAGGTTCTTCTTTTTACCTCATTTTTGAGGTGAAAACAAGAAGTTGATTGTGCGGCTTGACCCCATCCTTCCACTCAGCAACAATCCCCCCCGTGCCGTTCTATACCGGCACTGGGCGTGAGAACCCATCCTTGAGTTATCGACTGCGGGCGAAGTGCGGCTATCCGTGCATTTCGCGCGTCCTGTTGCGTCTGTATGGCGGACCGGATGGGGTAGCCTTCTGGTTGGCCAGCTCGCAGTCGCTGGTTTCTCACGCTCTGTTCGGTCTGCCTTCCCCCGTGAGAAGGGGATGGCGGTACTTCCACAGACTGCAGGAGAAATGTCATGTCAAAGAAGCTCTCTCCGATTCCTGTTTCCTTGTTTGACCTTGCCGACTTCCCCAACCCCCGTCATTCCCGCTACCGCTTCCCCTCCAGTGAAGCCAAAGACCTCCGTCTGCCCTTTGTCCGCCGCGTGCCGGGCCGCACTTATCCGCATTACTGGCAGCCGGCGGAGCCCAGGGATTATTCCGAGGCTTGCGCCATTGGCCGTCAGTACGCCGCGCATCTGGCCCAGTTGTTGAAGACCAATCGCCAGCATGCGGCGCGTGGGCTGTTGTTCCGCATCACCAGCGATATGGATTTTGCCGACAAGAGCCACCGCATCGGCCTGTGCAAGGGCTTTTTCAATTATCTGGAGATGTTGCTGAACCTGGCGGTGGAGCGGGTGGATCTGGCGCAGCATGTGGAGGCGGTGCAGCGGCTTTATCTGTGTCTGGAGCAGATAGCGCAGGCGCAAACGCAGAAGCGTTACCGCAAGCGAGGGCAGGGCCGCTAGCGCGGCGGAGTCGCCCATGAGGAACGGCCCCTAGGGGCCGTTTCGTTTCACTATTGTAAGTGGCTTAGAATGCGAAGTGCTCGTCCTGCAACTCCATCAACGGCTTGGCGCCGGCCTTGAGCTTGGCCAGCAGGCTGTGCACTTCCGGGAACAGCTTAGCCATATAGAAGCGGCCGGTCAGGATCTTGGCCTGGTAGAAGCCGTCTTCGCCGCCGCCCAGCTTGGAATGCGCCACTTCCGCCATTTGCGCCCACAGCCAGGCGTAGCTGAGGTGGCCGATCAGGCGCAGGTAGTCGGTGGCGGCCGCGCCGGCTTCGTCGCGGTTCTGCATGCCGGCCATGCCGATGCCCATGGTCACTTCGCCCACGTCCTTCAACAGCTTGGCCAGCGGGGCCACGTAGTCGGCCAGTTTGTCGTTGCCTTCATTGGCCTGGCAGAACTTGTGGATCTGCTTGGTGAACTTGCGCAGCTTCTGGCCCTGGTCCATCAGCACTTTGCGGCCCAGCAGGTCGATGGCTTGGATGCCGTTGGTGCCTTCGTAGATCTGGGAGATGCGGCAGTCGCGCACCAGTTGCTCCATGCCCCATTCGCGGATGTAGCCGTGGCCGCCGAACACTTGCATGCCCAGGTTGGCGGCTTCGTAGCCGTTGTCGGTCATGAAGGCCTTGGCCACCGGGGTGAGCAGGGCCACGAGGTCGGCGGCGTCCTGGCGGGCGTCGGCGTCCGGGTGTTTGTCTTCTATGTCCAGTTGCAGCGCCAGCAGGCTGGTCAGCGCGCGGCCGGCTTCGGTGTAGGCTTTCTGGGTCAGCAGCATGCGGCGCACGTCCGGGTGGACGATGATGGGGTCCGCCGGCTTGTCCGGGCATTTGTCGCCGGAGAGCGAGCGCATTTGCAGGCGTTCGCGCGCATAGGCCAGCGCGCCCTGGAAGGAGGCTTCGCCTATGCCCAGGCCTTGCATGCCGCAGCCCAGGCGGGCGGCGTTCATCATGGTGAACATGCAGGACAGGCCTTTGTTGACTTCGCCAATCAGATAGCCCTTGGCGCCGTCCAGGTTGATCACCGCGGTGGCGTTGGCCTTGATGCCCATCTTGTGTTCCAGGCTGCCGCAGGCCACGGGGTTGCGGCTGCCATCTTCGTGGAACTTGGGCACGATGAACAGGGAGATGCCCTTCACGTCCTTGGGCGAGTCCGGCAGGCGGGCCAGCACCAGGTGGATGATGTTGTCGGACATATCATGTTCACCGGCGGAGATGAAAATCTTGGTGCCGGTAATGCTGTAGCTGCCGTCGCCGTTGGGTTCGGCGCGGGTTTTGAGCAGGCCCAGGTCGGTGCCGCAGTGCGGTTCGGTCAGGCACATGGTGCCGGTCCAGCTGCCGTCCACCAGTTTGGGCAGGTAGGTCGCTTTTTGCGCTTCGGTTCCGTGGGCATGAATGGCAGAATACGCGCCGTGGGACAGGCCGGGGTACATGGACCAGGCCACGTTGCTGGAGCACTGCATTTCCATGATGGGGAAGCTCAGCGCTTTGGGCATGCCCTGGCCGCCGTAGGCCGGGTCGCAGTCCAGCGCCGGGAAGCCGAGTTCACAGTATTGCTGGTAGGCTTCCTTGAAGCCGGGCGGGGTGGTGACGGATTTGGTGGAGCTGTCGTAGTGGCAGCCTTCTTCGTCGCCCTGGCGGTTCAGCGGCGCCAGTTCGCTTTCACAGAACTGGGCGGCGGCTTCCAGGTAGGAGCGGAAGATGTCCTGGGTGGCTTCTTCGTAGCCGGGCAGGGTGGGGATGATGTCCTGTACCTTGATCAGCTCGTGGAGCACGAAATCGAAATCCCGCAGCGGGGCTTGGTATGCAGGCATGGGTCTCTCCTGTTGGTTTTGCGCGGCCTGGACTTTGCGGCCCAGGTCTGTAGTGTTTGGGTTCGCCCTGCGCTTGGGCGAATAATTCAAACGCTTGTTTAAATTATCGACGGGGCTTTGACAAGCTTTTCGCGCTTTCCCCGGCGGTGAGTGTGGTTTAACGGCAACGGGCGCGGATGAGGGATTGATACATTCCAGATGACTTGGTTTAGACGCAAGGTACGCAAATGGGTTGCCTACCGGCATCATTGGTTTCAGAAGCCCGGCTTGCGCCGGCTGGCGCCGTATTTGGACCGGCCGGCGTATTGGTCGCTGAACCGGCGCAAGGTGGCGATGGGGGTGGCGGTGGGTTTGTTCGCCGGCCTGATGCCCGGCCCCACGCAAAAGGTGACGGCGGTGACGCTGGCTTTGCTGATGCGGGTGAATCTGCCGGTGGCGGTGCTGTTCACGCTGTACACTAACCCTTTGACCGTATTGCCGCTGTATTTTCTGGCTTATGCTTATGGCAAGCTTTTACTGGGTGATCCGGCTGCGGGTACAATGACGCCGCCGCCCGGTTGGGGGCAGTTGAACCTGGCGGAGTGGTGGCGCTTGACGCTGGACTGGCTGGCCGATCTGGGCTGGCCTTTGCTGGTGGGGCTGCCGGCGCTGGGGCTGACGTTCGGTGTGATCGGCTATGTGCTGACCCGGCTGCTATGGCGCTGGGCGGTGGTCAGCGCCTGGAAAAGCCGACATTGCAAAACACTTTAAGGGGCCATCGTGAATCTGCTTGAGAAGCAATTGTCGTCGGAGTTGGTGTATCAGGGTGGCTTTCTCGAGGTGCATAAGGACAAGGTGGCGCTGCCGGATGGGGCGGCGGCCACGCGCGAATACATTCTGCACCCCGGCGCGGTGGCGGTGCTGGCGCTGACGCCGGACGGCGGGCTGGTGCTGGAGCGCCAGTATCGTTATCCGGCCGGCCGCGAGTTCGTGGAGATTCCCGCCGGCAAGATAGATCCGGACGAGGAGCCGGCGGCCACCGCGAGGCGGGAGCTGCTGGAGGAAACCGGCTATGTGGCGGAGCGCTGGACGTATCTGGGCACCGCTTATCCCTGCATTGGCTATTCCAACGAGCGCATCAGCTATTACCTGGCGGAGGGGCTGAGCCAGCAGGGCAGCCGCCTGGACGAGGGCGAGTTCCTGGAGGTGCTGACGGTGCCGCTGGAAGAGGCGATGCGGATGACGCTGAGCGGGGATATCTGCGACAGCAAGTCCATCGTCGGCCTGCATTGGTTGGCCGCGCATCAGGCCGGGAGGATGGCGGGTGTCGCCGTTTGATCCCTACCGGGATCGGCGGCGCGGACGGCGCATCAGCATGGGCTGCAAGGCCCGCATCCGCTCCTTGATCAGCGGCGAAACCCATTACGGCGAGTGCGTCGATCTGTCGGTGGACGGCATGGCCTTGCGTTCGTCCTTCGTGCCGCAGTTCGGCGAGCGCCTGTCCGTCATCGTGCTGGCGCCGTCGGTGGGCGGCATGCCGGGCAAGCCCTTGGAGGCGGTGGTGGAGGTGAAGCGCTGCAATGAGGTGCAGCGCGGCCGCATCTATGAAATTGGCGTGCGCATTATTCAGCGCAAGGGCTGAGCGCCGCCGGCCGCGCGAGCGCGGCGCATGCTTTATATTCCCTTCTCTTTTTTCGCCACCTTGCGCGGTGCGAATGTTTCAATCGCCGCGCTGGAAACGGTTGATTCTCAAAGTATTTTTTTTGGGCCGATTTCCGTTTACTCCCGCTTACACGCCGCTCGTCTCCCGTTACAAAAAAAAGCTGGCGGAATTCGCCATCCATTTCAAATACTTGTATTGAATCTGGCTCGCGATCTCATATTTTGTGTGCAGGCGCTGTTTTGCCCTGCCAGCCCGTGCGTTATGCTATACCCAGAAAAAGAAGCCGGAAACAATGTGAATACTCTAATTCAGCAAGGGGAGCAGCGGATGCCGTGTGCATATCGTTTGCGCCTCTGCTACCTGCCAGGAGAGAGCCATGCACCCGGATATCTTCAGTCACTACGCTGCTCGTTACGACAAGACTCGTGAGGAGGAGTACACCATCCAGGAGTACCTGGAGCTCTGCAAGAAAGACCCCGGCGCTTACGCCACCGCCGCAGAGCGCATGCTGGCCGCCATTGGCGAGCCGGAGCTGGTGGACACTCGGCATGATTCGCGTCTGTCCCGCATTTTTTCCAACAAAGTCATCAAGGTCTATCCCGCGTTCCGTGATTTCTACGGCACCGAGGAGGTGATCGAACAGGTGGTGTCCTACTTCCGCCACGCCGCTCAAGGCCTGGAAGAGAAGAAGCAGATCCTCTATTTGCTGGGTCCGGTGGGCGGCGGTAAATCGTCCATCGCGGAAAAGCTGAAAGAGCTGATGGAGCTGGTGCCGTTCTATTGCCTGAAAGGCAGCCCGGTCAACGAGTCTCCGCTGGCGCTGTTCAACTATGACGAGGACGGCGCGCTGCTGGAAGAGGAATACGGCATTCCGCGTCGTTATCTGAAGAGCATTCCCAGCCCGTGGGCGGTGAAGCGGCTGCATGAGTTCAACGGCGACATCGGCCAGTTCCGCGTGGTCAAACGCTATCCGTCCGTGCTCAAGCAGATCGCGGTGGCCAAGACCGAGCCGGGCGACGAGAACAACCAGGATATTTCGTCGCTGGTGGGCAAGGTGGATATCCGTAAGCTGGAGAAATACGCGCAGGACGATCCGGACGCTTACAGCTACTCCGGCGGCTTGTGCCTGGCCAACCAGGGCTTGCTGGAATTCGTGGAGATGTTCAAGGCGCCGATCAAGGTGTTGCACCCCTTGCTGACGGCGACCCAGGAAGGCAACTTCAAGGGCACCGAGGGCTTTGGCGCGATTCCGTTTGAAGGCGTGATCCTGGCTCACTCCAACGAGTCCGAGTGGAAGCAGTTCCGCAACAACAAGAACAACGAGGCCTTCCTCGACCGGATCTACATCGTCAAGGTGCCGTATTGCCTGCGTGTGTCCGACGAGATCAAGATCTACGACAAGCTGATCCGCAACTCTTCGCTGGGCCGCGCGCCGTGCGCGCCGGGCACGCTGAAGATGATGTCGCAGTTCGCGGTGCTGTCGCGGCTGAAAGAGCCGGAAAACTCCAGCCTGTTCAGCAAGATGCAGGTCTACGACGGGGACAATCTGAAGGATACGGATCCCAAGGCCAAGTCCATCCAGGAATACCGCGATTACGCCGGGGTGGACGAGGGCATGAGCGGCTTGTCCACGCGCTTCGCCTACAAAATCCTGTCCAAGGTGTTCAACTTCGATCACAGCGAGGTGGCGGCCAACCCGGTGCACTTGCTGTATGTGATCGAGCAGCAGGTTGAGCGCGAGCAGTTCCCGGCGGAAACCGAGCAGAAGTATCTGACCTTCCTGAAGGAGTACCTGGCGCCCAAGTACGTGGAGTTCATCGGCAAGGAGATTCAAACCGCTTATCTGGAAAGCTACTCCGAATACGGCCAGAACATCTTCGACCGCTACGTCAGCTTCGCGGACTTCTGGATTCAGGATCAGGAGTACCGCGATCAGGACACCGGCGAGATCTTCGACCGCACCTCCTTGAACGCGGAGCTGGAGAAGATAGAGAAGCCGGCCGGGATTTCCAATCCCAAGGACTTCCGCAACGAGATCGTCAACTTCGTGCTGCGGGCGCGCGCCAACAACGGCGGCAAGAACCCCACCTGGACCAGCTACGAGAAGCTGCGCACGGTGATCGAGAAGAAAATGTTCTCCAACACCGAGGAGCTGCTGCCGGTGATCTCCTTCAACGCCAAGGCCAGCGCCGAGGATGCGAAGAAGCACGAGGACTTCGTCAACCGCATGGTGGAAAAAGGCTACACCGCCAAGCAGGTGCGCCTGTTGTGCGAATGGTATCTGCGGGTGCGCAAGTCCTCGTAAGCCATCGCGGGTCCGGCGTCGCCAGGGCGGCGCCGGAGATCGACGCGCGGCCGCTGGCGCCGGCCGCGCGGAGAATAACAACAGCTGTCAGGCGCGGCCGCCAGCGGGCGGCGGCGCCGGTACAGGCAAAGCGAGGTGCTTATGTCCCACATCATCGATCGGCGCCTCAACGGCAAGAACAAGTCCGCGGTTAACCGCGAACGGTTCCTGCGCCGTTTCAAGGCTCAAATCAAGGAGGCCGTCGCCAAGGCGGTCAAGGGGCGCAGCATTACCGATATCGAGAGCGGGGAGAAGGTCTCGATCCCGGTAAAGGATATCTCCGAACCCGTGTTTCACCATGGCAAGGGCGGCATGACGGAAAACGTGCACCCGGGCAATGAGGAGTTCGTCAAGGGCGACCGCCTGCCGCGGCCGCAGGGCGGCGCGGGCGGCGGCGGCAGCAAGGCCAGCCAGGACGGCGAGGGCGAGGACGACTTTGTGTTCCAGCTGTCGCGCGAAGAGTTCATGAATGTGTTCTTCGATGATCTGGCGCTGCCCAATCTGATCAAGACCCAGCTGATGGGCATCGAGGAAATGAAGACGGTGCGCGCCGGCTACACCAACGACGGCACGCCGGCCAATATCAATATCGTGCGTTCGCTGCGCGGCGCGCTGGCGCGGCGGGTGGCGATGGCCGCGCCGACGATGGCGACGCTGGGCGACGCCGAGGAAGAACTCGATTCCTTGATGGAGGATGACGAGGACAACACCTCGGAAATCCGCGAAAAACGGCAAAGCATCCACCGGCTGCGCGAGCGCATCGCCAGCATTCCGTGGATAGACCCGTTCGACCTGCGTTACAACAACCGGGTCAAGCAGCCCAAGCCCACCAGTCAGGCGGTGATGTTCTGCATCATGGACGTGTCCGGCTCCATGGACGAGCAGAAAAAGGACATGGCCAAGCGCTTCTTCATCCTGTTGTACCTGTTCCTGCAGCGCAATTACGAGAAGATCGAGGTGGTGTTCATCCGCCACCATACCAGTGCGGTGGAGGTGAGCGAGGAGGATTTCTTCCACTCGCGCGAATCCGGCGGCACCGTGGTGTCCTCGGCGCTCAACCTGATGGCGGAGATCGTCAAGAAACGCTACGCCGGCAGCGAATGGAATATCTACGCCGCCCAGGCGTCCGACGGCGACAACTGGGACAGCGATTCCGCCAACTGCGGCCGCATCATGGAGGAGGATTTGCTGCCTTACTGCCAATACTTCGCCTACATCGAAATCACCGAGGGAGAGCCGCAAAACCTCTGGTATGAGTATCTGAAGGTGCAGGAACGCAACCGCCAGTTCGCGATGCAGAAAATTCGTTCGGCTTCCGACATCTACCCGGTCTTCCGGGAACTGTTCAAGCGCCAGCCGGCCAATGGCCGCGCCGCCACCGCCTGAGAACGTGTTTACAATCTTGCGAGCCAAGGCGAGACCAGGCGAAAACGGCTGAGAAAGTGGAATGTACAAGTGGTACATGAGCATTTCGAAGACGTTTTCAGCGCTGTATCGCCGGCGCGCAGCAGATCGTAAACAGGTTCTGAGCGGTCTTGCCAAGGGGGGAGCAACATGACACCGATTTCTACCGGGTCCGAATGGACCTTCGACCTGGTCGACGAATACGACCGGCAGATACGCACCATCGCGGTGGATGAATTCAAGCTGGATGTCTATCCCAATCAGCTGGAAGTCATCACCGCCGAGCAGATGATGGATGCCTACGCCTCGGTGGGCATGCCGGTCAATTACCATCACTGGAGCTACGGCAAGCATTTCGTCGCCACCGAGAAAAGCTATAAGCGGGGCCAGATGGGCCTGGCTTATGAGATCGTGATCAACTCCAATCCCTGCATCGCCTATCTGATGGAAGAAAACTCCATGACGATGCAGGCGCTGGTGATCGCCCACGCCGCTTACGGCCACAACAGCTTCTTCAAGGGCAATTACCTGTTCCGCGCCTGGACCGACGCCTCGGCCATCATCGACTATCTGGTGTTCGCCAAGAGCTATATCACCAAGTGCGAGGAGCGCTACGGCATAGACGCGGTGGAGGATTTGCTGGACAGCTGTCACGCGCTGATGAACTACGGCGTGGACCGCTACAAGCGGCCGCAAAAGCTGTCGCTGGCCAAGGAGCAGGCGCGTCAGGAAGAGCGCGAGCAATACCTGCAGACTCAGGTCAACGATTTGTGGCGCACCATTCCCAAGCGCGACAAGGACGGCAGCGACAAGGCGCCGCCGCGCTTTCCGCCGGAGCCGCAGGAAAACCTGCTCTACTTCATCGAGAAATCCGCGCCGCTGCTGGAGCCTTGGCAGCGCGAGGTGGTGCGCATCGTGCGCAAGGTGGCGCAGTATTTCTACCCGCAGCGCCAGACCCAGGTGATGAACGAGGGCTGGGCCACATTCTGGCATTACACCATTCTCAATCGTCTGTACGACAAGGGCATGGTCACCGACGGCTTCATGATGGAGTTTTTGCAGAGCCACACCAATGTGGTGTATCAGCCGCCGGTGACGGCGCGTTGGTACAACGGCATCAACCCATATGCGCTGGGTTTCTCCATGTATCAGGACATCAAGCGCATCTGCGAAGCCCCCACCGACGAGGACCGCGCCTGGTTCCCGGACCTGGCCGGCACGCCGTGGCGCGAGTCGCTGGAGTTCGCGATGAAGAACTTCAAGGACGAGAGCTTCATCTCGCAGTATCTGTCGCCCAAGCTGATTCGCGATTTCCGTCTGTTCTCCATCCGCGACGACGATCACGACGACAAGCTGGAGGTGTCCGCCATCCACGACGACATCGGCTACCGCGACATCCGCGGCAAGCTGGCCGAGCAGTACAACCTGGGGTCGCGCGAGCCCAATATTCAGGTATGGTCGGTCAATGTGCGCGGCGACCGCAGCCTGGTGCTGCGCCACACCATGCACAACCGCCGTCCGCTGGACGACAACAGCGCCAACGAGGTGCTCAAGCATGTGTGCCGGCTGTGGGGCTTCGATGTGCGGCTGGAGAGCGTGGACGGCAATGGCGACGTCAAGCAAAGTTACGAGATGAAATCCAATCTGGAAGCGGTGCGCATCTAGCCGCCGCGGCCGTGCTATAGTCGCAAACCCGGGCCCGCTGCCAAGCCGGCCCGGGTTTTTCATGCCGCCGGCCATTGCAACTTTCCCGGCCGGCCGGGTTCGAAACGATATTTCGCGCGCCAGCGCCGCCAGGGGAGACATCATGGACCAGCATTGCGATCATCAGCCGGCGGAACGCCTGCCCCGCGTGGGCGTGGCGCCGCTGCGGCCATTCGACCAGCCGGCTTTCGAGCAGGCGGTCACCGATTTGCTGCGCGCCTGCGGCTTCGAGCCGGCGGGGGATCCGCACCTGGGCAAGACCGCGGAGCGGGTCAGCGCTTTATGGCGCAACCGCCTGCTGGACGGTTACGCCGCCGATCCGCGCGAGGTGTTGGGTTGCGGCTTCGAGGACAGCTCCAGCGAGATGGTGATCATCAGCAATATCTCCATCCACAGCCTGTGTCCGCATCATCTGGTGCCGTTCGAGGGCATCGCCCATGTCGCCTATGTGCCGGGCGGCCGCCTGCACGGCTTCGGCCGCATCGCGCGGCTGATAGACGTGATTTCGCACCGGCTGACCTATCAGGAATGGATTTGCCAGGAGGTGGCGGATGCGCTGGTGCAGTACGGCATGGCCAAGGGCGCGGCCTGTGTGATTCAGGCCAAGCAGATGTGCTTGCAGCTGGGTGAAAACCGGCGCGGCGCGGAAGCGGTGATCACCCAGGGCTTCGCCGGCGCCATCAGCGAGGCGGACCGCAGCCGCTTCCTCAGCGAGTGCAAGCAGGCCACGCATCGCTGAGCGTGCTTAGAACCTGTTCAAAGTCTGCTACGCTTCGGCGATACGGCGTTGAAACCAAGCTCAAAATGCTCATGTACCACGTGTACATTCCGCTTTTTCACTCGTTTTCGCCTTGTCTCGCCCTTGCTCGCGAGACTTTAGAACAGGCTCTTAATCGCCGTGAGCGTGGGGCAGCGGCACGAAGGCGCGCAAGGCGTGTTCCTGGCTGCTGAGTTCCGCCAGCCGCACCCCGTAAACCGCTTCCAGTTTTTCCCGACGCATGATCTCGGAGGTGGGGCCGAAGCCGGCGGAGCGTCCCTCGTTCAGCAGCAGCACGCTGTCGGCGTGGCGCAGCGCCAGGTTCAGGTCGTGCACCACCGCCAGCGCGCCGATATTCAAGTCGCGGCAGATGCGGGTCACCTGGGCCAGCAGCGCGTCGGCCATCGCGAAATCCAGCGCGGCGGTGGGTTCGTCCAGCAAGAGATAGCGTTCCGTCGCCGTTGAGGCCAGCAGTTGGCACAGCGCGCGCGCCAGGTGGGCGCGCTGCTGTTCGCCGCCGGACAGGGTGTGCGCCTGGCGTTGCGCCAGCTCGGTGGTGCAGGTCAGTTCCATCGCCTGGCGGCAGGCGTCGTCGGCGCGGTCGGCGTCGGCCAGATAGGCGCCGGCCAGGATCAATTCCGCCGTTTTCCAGCCGGAAGGGGTCAAGGGGTTCTGTTCCATCACCGCGCGCTGGCGCGCCAGCTGCGCGGCGGATTGCCCCGTCAGCGGTCGGCCGGCCAATTCCACCGCGCCGGCGTTTGGCCGCCGCAAACCGGCCAGCAGGCTCAGCAAGCTGCTCTTGCCGGCGCCATTGGGGCCCAGCACTATGTTCAATTCGCCCGGGGCGACCTGAAGCGACACCTGTTCCACCAGGCTGCGGCCCTGCACGCTCAGGCCCAGCGCGCGCGCTTCAAGCATGCCATTCCTTTCCATTGCCCTGACGCAGCAGCCACAGGAAGAACGGCGCGCCGATCAGGCTGGTGATCACGCCCACCGGCAGTTCGCTGGGCGCCAGCAGGCTGCGCGCCAGCCAGTCGGAGGCGATGGCCAGCAGCGCGCCCAGCATCGGCGCGATCCACAGCAGCCGGCGCGCGTTGCCGCCCACCAATTGCCTTGCCAGGTGCGGGCCCATCAGGCCGATGAAACCTATCATGCCGCAGGCGGACACCACCAGGCCGGCGGCCAGGGCGGCCAGGATCACCACCTGCCATTCGCGGCGGCGCACTTCGAAGCCCAGGTGGAAGGCGGCGGTTTCGCCCAATTGCAGCGCGTTGAGAAAACGCCATTGCCGGTGCAGCGCCAGCCAGATCAGCGGCGCGGCAACGCACAGCAGCGCCGCCTGCGGCCAGTCCACGCTGGCGAAGCTGCCCATCAGCCAGAAAATCACCACGCGCAAGGAGCCGTCGGGCAGGGTGGTGATCAGCAGGGTCAGCAGGCTGCCCAGCAAGGAGCTGATGGCGAGACCGCTGAGGATCAGCCGGCTGCCGCCTTGCTGAGTCTGGCCCAGCAGGCGGATCAGCAATAAGGAGGACAAGCCGCCGGCGAAGGCGGAGGCGGACACCGCGTAGAGTCCGGCGCCCAGGCTCAGCGCGGCGGCCGCGGCCAGCGCGGCGCCGCTATTGATGCCGATCAGGCCGGGTTCGGCCAGCGGATTGCGAAAGCGCGCCTGCACCGCCGCGCCGGCGCTGGCCAGCAAGGCGCCGGCGCTGGCGCTGGCCAGCAGGCGCGGCAGCCGCAGCTGCCACAGCAATTGCCATTCCAGTTCCGGCAGCGCTTGGCCGGACAGCAGGCGGGATGCATCGATGCCGCTGCCGTGCAGCAGGGAGGCGAGGGAGAGTAGGAGCAAGCTGGCCGCGAGGACCAGCGTCAGCGGGAAGAGACGCATGGCAGGGAGGGCGGGGAGTGGCCTCCCCGCTGGCGCTCAGCGCAGGCCCAGCACATCCTGCATGTCGAACAGGCCCTTGGGTTTGCCGGCCAGCCAGCGCGCGGCGCGCACCGCGCCATTGGCGAAGGTGGCGCGGCTGGAGGCCTTGTGGCTGATTTCCACGCGTTCGCCTAGGGCGGCGAACAAGGCGGTGTGATCGCCGACCACATCGCCGCCGCGCACGGTGGCGAAGCCTATGGTTTGCGGATCGCGCTCGCCGGTCACGCCTTCACGGCCATAGACCGCGCATTCCTTCAGGTCGCGGCCCAGCGCGTCGGCGATGACTTCGCCCATGCGCAAGGCGGTGCCGGACGGCGCGTCCACCTTGTAGCGGTGGTGGGCTTCGATGATCTCGATGTCGTAGCCTTCGTTCAACACCCGCGCCGCCATGTCCAGCAGCTTGAAGGTGAGGTTGACGCCGATGCTGAAATTGGACGCGAACACGATGCCGATCTTGTCGCCGGCGGCGCGGATCGCGGCCTTGCCGGCTTCGTCGAAACCGGTGGTGCCGATGATCATCTGCACGCCGCGCTCGGCGCAGGCGGCCAGGTGTTGCAGCGTGCCTTCCGGGCGGGTGAAATCGATGACGGCGTCGGCGCCTTCCAGCGCCTGGGCGAAGTCGGTGCTGATCTTGACCCCGGTCTGCTGGCCGATGAACAGGCCGGCGTCCTGGCCGATGAATTCCGAACCGGCGCGCTCAACGGCGGCGTGCAGCGTCACGCCGGGGGTGCCCAGCGCCGCTTCGATCAGGGTCTTGCCCATGCGGCCGCCGGCGCCGACGATGACCAGCTTCAAGTCGCTCATGGCTTGACTTCCTGGGCCGGAGCGGAGGCTGCCAGCGCCGGGCGCTCGGCCGGCTGCGCCTGGCCTTCCACCCGTTCCAGCACGTCGCCATTGAAGTACACTGTCAGCAGACGGTTGCTTTCCTTGTCCAGCTTGCCCTGTTTGACATCGCGGTAGGAGTAGTCCCAGCGGTTGGCGTGGAAGGGGTCGGCCAGCAGCGGCGAACCCAGCAGGAAGCGTACTTGCGAGCGGGTCATGCCCGGCTTGAGTTTGGCAACGGCATCCTCTGTGACATAATTGCCCTGCTGGATTTCCATCTTGTGCGGGCTGAGCCAGTTCAGGGGATTCATCGAACTGCAGCCGGAGAGGGCAATGACGGCGGCAAAAATCAGGGCGCGCATGATACTCCGTGACCGAATAGTTATGAGGCTGTAATTAGGCAAAGCCGTGAAAAGGCTTTATCATGATCTGAAATCGACCCACTTTATATCACGATGAGCAAAGCCAGTCACCTTAAAGATATCGGCCTCAAGGCCACCGGCCCGCGTCTGAAAATCCTCGATTTGTTCGAAGAGGAGAACGCTGGCCACATGTCGGCGGAAGATGTCTACCGCAAGCTGCTTGCGGAGAATATCGACATCGGCCTTGCCACCATCTACCGCGTGCTGACCCAGTTCGAGCAGGCGGGCATTCTGGTGCGCCACCATTTCGAAACCGGCAAGGCGGTGTACGAGCTGAACCAGGGCGGCCATCATGATCATATGGTGTGCGTCAGCTGCGGCAAGGTGGTCGAGTTCTTCGATCCCGAGATCGAGGCGCTGCAGGACCGCATCGCCGAGCAGCACGGTTTCCGCATCGTCGATCACGCGCTGTATATGTACGGCGAGTGCCCGGACTGCCTCAACGCCAAGAAGGCATGATCCCCTGGCTCGGTCCTGAGCCGGTCTTCCCTCCGACGCGGCTGGCTCTGCGTGAACCCAACGGTTTGCTGGCCGCCGGAGGCGATCTGTCCCCGCAGCGCATTCTGGCTGCCTACTCCCAAGGCATTTTTCCCTGGTTTTCCGAAGGCGAGCCCATTCTGTGGTGGTCGCCGGCGCCGCGCATGGTGCTGTGTCCGGCCGAACTCAAGGTCAGCCGTTCCATGGACAAGGTGCTGCGCAATCAGCGCTATGAAATCCGCGTCGACACCGCCTTCCGCGAGGTGATGGCCGCCTGCGCCGAGCCGCGCGGCCAGCAGCAGGGCACCTGGATCGTGCCGGAAATGGTGGAGGCGTATTGTCGGCTGCATCAGCTGGGTTATGCTCATTCCTTCGAAACCTGGGTCGACGGCGAACTGGTCGGCGGCCTGTACGGCATCGGCCTGGGCTTGATGTTCTACGGCGAATCCATGTTCTCCCGCCGCAGCAACGCCTCCAAGCTGGCCTTCATCCACATGGTGCGTCACCTGCAGGCGCAGGGGGTGACGATGATAGATTGCCAGATGCACACCCGCCATTTGCAGAGCCTGGGCGCCAAGTTGGTTTCGCGTCAGACATTTCTTGCTACTCTAAAAGAGAATGCCCGACGGGCGCAGCCCGCCGCGATGTGGAACTACCGGTATAGCCATGAGCCATCGTGATCCCGGCCCGACTGTGGCCATCCATTTCTACGCCACCGCGCCCTATCCGTGCAGCTATCTGGCGGGGCGGCAGGCGCGCTCCCAGGTGGCGATCCCGGCCGAGGCGATCGATGGCGAGGTGTATAGCCAACTGGTGAAGCTGGGCTTCCGCCGCAGCGGTCTGTACACCTACCGGCCGTATTGCGATAGCTGCCAGGCCTGTGTGCCGGTGCGCATTCCGGTGGAGCGTTTCACGCCGGGACGCACTCAGCGCAAGGTGGCGCGCCGGCTGGAAGCGATGCAGGTGCGCTTGCTGCCGCTGGAGTTCGACGCCGAGCACTATGCGCTGTACCGCTGGTATCAGCAGTCGCGCCACGCCGGCGGTGGCATGTCCGACGACGATCCGCAGCAGTATTCGGAATTCATCCTGAAGAGCGGGGTGGATAGCATGCTGGCGGAGTTCCGCCTGGACGGCGAATTGAAGATGGTCAGCCTGATCGACCGCCTGGCCGACGGCCTGTCCGCGGTGTACACCTTTTATGATCCGGACGACGCCAAGTCTAGCCTGGGGGTGTTCAATGTGCTGTGGCAGGCGGAGCTGACGCAGCGGCTGGGCCTGCCTTATCTCTATCTGGGCTACTGGATACGCGAATGCCAGAAAATGTCCTACAAGGCGATGTACCAGCCCTTGCAGGCCTTGATGGATGGGCGCTGGGTGGAGCTGGCCAGGCCGCGGGAGGAGTAAGCGGGCAATGAAAAAGGCCGGGGTGACCCGGCCTTTTTAACTTGGGCTGCCGCTTGGCTTAGAACGGCACCACGCGGTCGTTGCCGCCGCCGGTCAGCACGCGCACGCGCTGGTTGGCGGAGAACGGAATGTCGGCTTCTTGCACGATGGAGATCATGCGGCCGGAACCGTCCAGTTTGACGGTGATTTCCAGCGCGTTCTTGGTCAGCCCGCGTTGAGCGGCCTGGGCGCCGAAGCCGCCGGCCAGCGCGCCGACGATGCCGCCGGCGATCTGGCCCTTGCCGCCGCCGATATTGCTGCCGGCCAGGCCGCCCAGCGCGGCGCCGCCCAGGGTCAGCAGCTCATTGTTGCTGCCTTCCATTTTCACGTTCTGCACCGAAACCACGGTGCCCAGCTGCACGGTCTGCGCCTGGCGCATCTGGCCCTTGGAGTAGACGGCGGCGGAGTCGGAGGTGGCGCAGCCGGTGAGAATGCCCGCGCCCAGCAGGGCGGCCACGGAAAGGCGGATCAGTTTGGTGTTCATATTAGAGAGTCCCATATTGTTCAGCGAGCCGACCGGCTCTTGCTCGCCCCAGCTTGCGCTCGGGCCGCATGGAGGCGGTCTTATTGTTTGGCGCGGATGGCGTTGGCGCATTCCGCTACCAGGGCCGGGCCTCGGTAGATCAGGCCGCTATAGACTTGCACCAGGCTGGCGCCGGCCTCTAGTTTTTCCACGGCATCTTGCCCAGACAGGATGCCGCCAACTCCTATGATAGGCAGGGCGCCGTCAAGTTCCTTGGCTAATTTGCGAATAACTGTTGTCGAACGTTCCTTGACCGGCGCGCCGGACAGGCCGCCGGCCTGTTCCGCCTGCGGATGGCCGGCCACTTCCGCGCGCGACAGCGTGGTATTGGTGGCGATGACGCCGTCGATGCGGTGCTCGGTCAGCAGGCGGGCGATGGCGGCGATCTGCTCGTCGTCCAGGTCCGGCGCGATCTTCAGCGCCAGCGGCACGTGGCGGCCGTGCTTGTCCGCCAGCGCCTGCTGTCTGTGCTTCAGCTGCGCCAGCAGGCGGCCCAGTTCGTCGCCTTCCTGCAATTGACGCAGGTTCTTGGTATTGGGCGAGGAGATATTGACGGTGACATAGCTGGCGTAGGCGTAAACCTTGTCTAGGCAGGCCAGGTAGTCGTCGGCGGCGTTTTCTATCGGGGTGGTGGCGTTCTTGCCGATATTGATGCCGAGCACGCCCTGGAATTTGCAGCGGCGCACATTGTCCAGCAGCGTGTCCACGCCCAGGTTGTTGAAGCCCATGCGATTGATGATGGCTTGATGCTCCGGCAGGCGGAACAGCCGCGGTTTGGGGTTGCCGGCCTGGGGGCGTGGGGTGACGGTGCCGATCTCGATGAAGCCGAAGCCCAGCGCGGCCAGCGCGTCGATATGCGCTCCATTCTTGTCCAGCCCGGCGGCGAGTCCCACCGCGTTGGGGAAGGTCAGGCCCATGACTTGCACCGGCTTGCGCGCGGCGCCGTGGCAGGCCAGCGTGCTCAGGCGCAGCTTGTGCGCCTGGTCCAGCATCGCCAGCGTCTGTTCGTGGGCGGTCTCTGCGTCAAAGCGGAACAGCAGCGGGCGCAGAAGCGAATAGAGCATCGTGTTTCTCCAGGCAGCAAAATGCCCGGCATTATAACCGGGCATGGGCGGGGCGGTTTAAAGAATCTGGCAGGCGTCGTCGAAGTCGAAGCGCGGCGAACGCGGGTAGAGCTTGTCGGCGGCGCCGTAGCCCAGGTTGACCAGGAAGTTGGACTTGAAGCGGCCGTCCGGGAAGAAGGCCTGGTCCACCGCGGCGTTGTCGAAGCCGGACATCGGGCCGCAGTCCAGCCCCAGCGAGCGCGCGGCCAGGATCAGGTAGCCGCCTTGCAAGCTGCTATTGCGCGCGGCGGTGGCCTGGATCGCGGCTTCATTGCCCTCGAACCAGCTTCGAGCGTCGGCGTGCGGGTAGAGCTTGGCCAGGTGTTCGTAGAAGCGCATGTCCTGGGCCACGATCACGCACACCGGGGCGGCCATGGTTTTTTCGACATTGCCTTCGGCCAGGCAGGGCTTGAGCTTGGCCTTGGCGGCGTCGCTCTGCACGAAGATGAAGCGCGCCGGCGAGCAGTTGGCGCTGGTGGGCGCCATCTTCAGCAGGTCGAACAGCTGGTGCAGGATTTCGGCGCTGACCGGGCGGTCTTGCCAGTGGCTGTGGGTGCGGGCGTTGAGGAACAGCTGTTCCAGCGCGGAGTGATGAATCGGGGTGCTCATATCGTGCTCCTCTCGAGGTGTGTTAGCGGCCGTTGGCCAGTGATGCGTCTTGTGGCGATAGCACTTCGGCGTCGCTCAGCCCGCTTGCCAGCACGGTGATGGCGACGCGGCGATTGCTGGCGCGTCCGTCGGCGGTGGCGTTGTCGCCTACCGGCAGGTTGGAGCCGCGGCCCACCGCCACCAGCCGTTCCGGCTTGATGCCATTCTCCTGGAACAGGCGCACCACGCTGCCGGCGCGCGAGGCGGACAGCTCCCAGTTGGACGGAAAATAGGAGTTGCGGATCGGTACGGTGTCGGTAAAGCCCTCGACCCGGATCGGGTTGTCCACCTTGGCCAGCTGCTGCGCCATATTGGCCATCAGCAGCCGCGATTGATCGTTGGGTTGGGCCTGACCGGTGGGAAACAGCGCGGTGTCGCGGATGTCGATGGTGACGCCCTTGCTGCTGTGGGTGATGGTGACCTGGCCGCTCTGTACCAGCGGGTCCATCACCTTGGCCAGGTCCTGGGTCAGTTGGCCCAGCCGGGCGTTTTCATCGCCCTGGCCGCCGCCGGGCTTGCTCTTGTTGCCGGCGGGCTCCCCCTTGACCGCCTTGGCGATGGGCTTGGTCTCGGGAATCTCTATCATGGTGTTGGCCCCGCCGCTGGGCGGGGTGGTGTTGATATTGATGGTGGAGCCGGAGCGGAAGGCATCGACGATGGCGGAGGACAGCACGCGGTACTTGCCCTCGTTGACCGAGGAGATCGCGTACATCACCACGAAGAAGGCGAACAGCAGGGTGATGAAGTCGGCGTAGGAAACCAGCCAACGTTCATGGTTCTCGTGCTCTTCTTCCTGCCGTCTTCTTCTGCGCGCCATGGTGTGCCTTGCCGGGTGGTCAGAACAGCTTGGTGTCGAACAGGCTTTTCACGCCGCCGGCGAATTCCACGCCGATCTTGCGCGCCACTCGGCTGGACAGATCGTCCTGCTGAGTATAGTCCACGGTTTTCTCCGCCTTGATCATGTCACGCGCCACCGAGCGCACCGTGCCCAAGCCATCGGCCAGGCCCAGCGGAATGCTCTTTTCGCCCAGCCAGACCATGCCGGAGAACAGTTGCGGGTCATTGGCCAGGCGTTGACCGCGGCCGGCCTTGACCGCCGCGATGAACTGGGCGTGGATGTCGTCCAGCAATTGCTGGCGGATGGCTTCCTGCTTGGGATTGACCGGGGAGAAGGGGTCGCCCATCGCCTTGTTCTCGCCGGAGGTGCGCAGGCGGCGGTCCACCCCCAGTTTTTCCATCGCGGCGGTGAAGCCGAAGCCGTCGGACAGCACGCCGATGGAGCCGACGATGCTGGCCTTGTCGACGAAGATCTTGTCGGCGGCGGCGGCGATGTAGTAGCAGCCGGACGCGCATACCTCGTTGACCACCACGTAGACCGGGATGGACGGATGCAGCTTCTTCTGGCGGCGGATTTCGTCATAGGCCATGCCGGACAGCACCGGGCTGCCGCCCGGGCTGTTGGCGTCGATGATGATGCCCTTGGTGTTCTTGTCGCCGTAGGCGTCGGCGAGCGCCTGGCTCAGTTTGTTGGCGGTGTCGCTCTGGCTGTCGATCACGCCTTCCAGCGTGATGACGGCGCTGTGGCCGGAGCCGGTGAGGCCGGCGGCGGCCTTGTCCTCGTTGCGCATGAACAGGCTGAACAGGATGAAGCCGATGATGATCAGCCAGATCATGCGGAAGAAAATCTTCCATTGCCGCGCGCGGCGTTGTTCCACCAGCGCGGCGCTGGCCAGTTTTTCCAGCAGTTGGCGCTCCCAATGATTGGAGTTGTCGCTCATTTATGTGGTGCTCCCTTGGTAATCCCTGAAGTTTAGCAAAGTTCAGGGGGCCGGGACATTGATGTAAATGCCGTCGTCCTGCTCGCTGACCGGTACCGCGATCAGGCGCTGGCCGCGGCAAGGGCCGGACACGCAGTAGCCGGTGTGCGCTTCGTAGCAGGCGCCGTGCATGCTGCACACCAGGTAGTGGCCGCTGAGGTCGAATACTTCGCCGTCGCGCAGGTCCAGTTCCACCGGGATGTGGCGGCAGGCGTTGACATAGGCGTAGACCTGGCCGCGGTAGCGCACGGCGAAGGCGGATAGCGGCGGCGCGCCATCCGCCTGTTCGATTTCAAAGCGCCAGGCGCGGCCGCCGTTTTGCAGATCGGCGGAGGCGCAGATCAGCCTAGCCTGGGTAGCAGCCATGCGCTCAGCTCGGCGTAGGAGTGGAATAGCGCCAGCGGCTGACAGCCTTCCAGGTGTTCGCTGTCGTGGGCGCCGAAGCTGACGCCCACGCCATGGCAGCCGGCGTTGTTGGCCATTAGCAGGTCATGGCTGGTGTCGCCTATCATCAGCGTGCGGCGCGGGTCCGCGCCCAGCGCCTCGGTCAGCGACAGCAGCATGTCCGGGTGTGGCTTGGAATGGCACTCGTCCACGGTGCGGGTGGCGTGGAACAGCGGACCAAGCCCGGTTTGCTCCAGCAGGCGGTTGAGGCCGGCGCGGCTGTTGCCGGTGGCCACCGCCAGGAAAACGCCGCTGGCGGCGATGGCGTTCAGGCAGTCCTCGGCGTCGTCGAACAGCGTCACCTGGTGCTGATTGGCGTGATAGTGATGGCGGAAGGCTTCGGTCAGTCGCGGCAGTTGCTCGGCGTCGGCGGCCGGGCAGGCCTGTTGCAGCGCTTCGGCCAGCCGCAGGCCGATGACGTGGCTGGCCTGCTCGCGGCTGGGGATGGGCAGGGACAGGTCGGCGCAAGCTTGCTGGATGGACTGGCTGATATGGGCGGTGGAGTCCATCAAGGTGCCGTCCCAGTCGAACACGACCAGATCGAAGCGAGTGTTCATCTCAAGACCTCAGGCTTTTCAGGAAGCGCTCCAGTTCCGCCGGCAGCGGCGCTTCCAGTTTCAACGGCTCGCCGGTCAGCGGGTGGGGCAGGGACAGGCTGCGCGCGTGCAGGAACATGCGCTTCAGCCCGCGCTTGGCCAGTTCCTTGTTCAGCGCGAAGTCGCCGTATTTTTCGTCGCCGGCGATCGCGCAGCCGTTGGCCTGCATGTGCACGCGGATCTGGTGGGTGCGGCCGGTGCGCAGGTGGGCTTCCACCAGCGTGAATTCCGCAAAGCGTTCCTTGATCGCGAAATTGGTGTGCGCGTACTGGCCGTTTTCGGCGTCGCTGACCCGCACGCGGCGTTCGCCGTCCGCGGTGTGGAACTTGAACAGCGGCAGTTTGACCTGGCGCGCGTCGTCCGGCCATTGGCCTATGCCCAGCGCCAGATAGCGCTTGTCCGGCACATTGGCGCGCATCATGTCGTGCAGCTTGGTCAGCGCGGAGCGCTTCTTGGCCAGCATCAGCAGGCCCGAGGTTTCGCGGTCCAGCCTGTGCACCAGTTCCAGGTAGCGCCAGTCCGGATGCGCTTGGCGCAGCTGTTCGATCACGCCGAAGGACACGCCACTGCCGCCGTGCACCGCCACGCCGGCCGGCTTGTCTATCACCAGCAGCGCGTTGTCTTCGTACACCACCGGGAAGGTGGCGGCCGGCACGTTCTTCTCCGCGCGCTCGGCGACGCGTATCGGCGGGATGCGCAGTTCGTCGCCGGCCTGTACCCGGTAGGCGGCGTCAATGCGGCCCTTGTTCACGCGCACTTCGCCGGAGCGCAGAATGCGGTAGATATGGCTTTTGGGCACGCCTTTGAGCAGGCGCACCAGGTAGTTGTCTATGCGTTGGCCGGCGTCGCTGTCGTCCACTTGGACGAAGGAGACGGAATCTTTGCGAATGTCTGTCATATTGCTTATACTTCTGGCGCTGTCCTCATGGTGTGTTGCACCGGGATGACGGCAAAATGTCAAGCCAAGGTCACGGCATGTTGCGTGGCGCTGCTGCATGAAGTCGGAGTCGGCCGGCAGGGATTTACAGACCCTGACCTGATGCCGCCGCGACATTTGCAGCCAAGGTTAACTCGCTCACCGAAAAGCAGCGATGGTAATGCATTTGTACGCATAACGCACTCACGAGTATTCCATTTCCTGATGCTAAGCCAGTCAGGAAATTTTGCAGCGAAGTTTGACCCGGCATGCTAGCCCCCCTGTACTGTATGTCCTGCCCTCGAGGTAGGCCGGTGATCCCGGAGCGCCAATTGCGCACATGAGTCAGGTCTGCGTGTGATCGATTTTCAGGAAGTAGGCTTGTCAAAACTGTTTTTTTCGATCTTTACATCGACACTTCTTTCGGAAAGCGCCCATCAATAGTCACTGGGCCGTCAAATACTGGCTGCATCCCTTGCGTGAGTGCTGCGCAAGGAATGTAAATGAAACGCATGTTGTTCAACGCAACGCAGGCCGAAGAGCTTCGCGTTGCTATTGTCGATGGGCAAAAGCTCGTCGACCTTGATATCGAGACCGTAGGCAAGGAACAGCGCAAGGGGAATATCTATAAGGGTGTGATTACCCGTATCGAGCCCTCCCTTGAGGCTTGTTTCGTCGATTACGGCACCGAACGCCACGGCTTCCTGCCGTTCAAAGAGGTCTCCCGCTCCTATTTCCAGGGCTATGACGGCGGCCGCCCGCGCATTCAGGATGTGCTGCGCGAAGGCATGGAAGTCATCGTCCAGGTGGAAAAAGACGAGCGCGGCAACAAGGGCGCGGCGCTGACCACCTATATCAGCCTGGCCGGTCGTTATCTGGTGCTGATGCCCAACAACCCGCGCGGCGGCGGCGTGTCGCGTCGCATCGAGGGCGAGGAGCGTCAGGAGCTGAAGGATCTGCTGTCGCAGCTGGAAGTGCCGCACGGCATGAGCTTGATCGCTCGCACCGCCGGCATCGGCCGCAATCTGGAAGAGCTGCAGTGGGATCTGGGTTACCTGATGCAACTGTGGCGCGCGATTGAAGGCGCCGCCGGCGCTCAGAACGCGCCGTTCCTGATTCTGCAGGAAGGTAGCCTGGTGATTCGCGCCATTCGCGATTATTTCCATCCGGACATCGGCGAAGTGCTGATCGACACCGAGGAAATCTACGACCAGGCCCGTCAGTTCATGAGCCATGTGATGCCCAACATGCTGTCGCGTGTGAAGCTGTACAAGGATCATGTGCCGCTGTTCTCCCGTTTCCAGATCGAACACCAGATCGAAACCGCCTTCGCCCGCAGCGTGCAGCTGCCGTCCGGCGGCGCCATCGTGATCGATCATACCGAAGCGCTGGTTTCCATCGACGTCAACTCCGCGCGCGCCACCAAGGGCGCCGACATCGAGGAAACCGCCGTCAAGACCAACCTGGAGGCGGCGGAGGAAATCGCCCGCCAGCTGCGCTTGCGCGACCTGGGCGGCCTGGTGGTGATCGACTTCATCGACATGGAAAGCGCCAAGAATCAGCGCGACGTGGAAAACCGCCTGCGCGACGTGCTCAAGCATGACCGCGCTCGCGTGCAGATGGGCAAGCTGTCCCGTTTCGGCCTGCTGGAATTGTCGCGTCAGCGTCTGCAGCCCAGCCTGGGCGAAACCAGCCACGAAACCTGCCCGCGCTGTCACGGCATCGGATTCATCCGCGGCACTGAATCCTCCGCGCTGCACATCCTGCGCATCATCCAGGAAGAGGCGATGAAGGAAAACACCGGCGCGGTTCACGCGCAGGTGCCGGTGGACGTGGCCACCTTCCTGCTCAACGAAAAGCGTTCCGAGATCCATTCGATCGAAGAGCGTTTGGACGTGGACGTGGTGCTGATCCCGAACATCCATCTGGAAACCCCGCATTACAAGATCGTGCGCGTGCGTCACGACGATCTGGCCGAAGCCGGCGAAGCGCCGAGCTACAAGCGCGTGGAAGTGCAGGAAGAAGACGTGATCACCAACTTCGGCCATGAAAAGCCGAAGCTGGAACGCCAGGAAGCCGCGGTGAAAGGCATTACACCGCAGCAGCCGGCGCCGTCGGTGGAGGCCAAGGTGGCCGCGCCGGAACCGAGCTTGTTCGGCAAGCTGGGTTCCTGGATCAAGAGCCTGTTCGCCGAGCCGGAAGCGGTGGCTCAGCCGGTGGAGAAGAAAAAGCCGGCGGCTCAGTCGCAGCAGCGCGGCAACCGCCAGCGCAATGGCGAACGTCGTCCGGGTGGTCAGGCGCGTCGCGAGCATGAGCAGCGTCGTCAGGGCTCGGACGAGGCCAAGCCGCGCCGCCCCGATCGCGCCGAGCGTCAGGACGGCGAGCGTCAGGAACGCCAGGAGCGTCCGGAGCGCAAGGAGCAGCCGCAGCGCGAGGAGCGCCAGGAGCGTGGCGAGCAGCCGCGCAATGGCCGCCGCCGCGAGCGCGATAATGGCCGTGAGGGCCGCGAAGGCCGTGAAGTTCGCGAGACCCGTGAACTGAAGGACGCGCCGCGTCAGCAGCAGCCGCGTGAAGAAGCGCCGCAGGAACGTCCGGAGAAGCTGGAAAAGCCGGAGCGCCAGCAGCAGGAGCCGCGTCGTCGCCCGGCGCCGCAAGTGGAAGAGCCGGCCTTGGAGCAGGGCAAGCCGCTTGAGGAAGTGCGCGCCGATGCCGACGCTGAGCAGCAGGAGCGCAATGAGCGTCGTCGTCGTCGCAGCCGTCGTGACCGTCGTCGCGATGAGCCGGCGGCTCAAGAAGGCGCGGCCGAGGCTGGTGCCGTGGAAGCCGGCGTTGCCGAAGCCGCTGTGCCGGCCGTGGCCGCGCTTGCCGTGACGGCCGCCGTGGTTGCGGTGGAAGAAGCCGCGCCGGAAGCGCCGGCCGAGGTGGTGGAGCCGGTTGTGGTCGTGCCGCTGGAAACGGTGGCGGAAGCGCCGGTCGCAGCCGAGGTTGAAGCGCCGCAAGCGTTTGCCGTCGAGCCGACCCCGGCTGTTGCCGAAGCGCAGCCGGAGGTGGCCGCTGTTGTTGTCGAGCCGCAGCAGGAAGTGGCGGCTGAGGTGGTACAGGAGCAGCCGCTGGTCGAGAGCGTGGTCGAAGCCGAGCCGGTGGCGCAGCCTGTGTCCGAGCCGATGCTGGCGGTTGTGTCCGAGCCGCAGCCGGTGGTGGAAGAAGCCGCCGTCGAAGCGCCGGCCGTGGAACCGGCTCCGGTTCAGGTCGAAGCCAAGCCGGTGCAGCTTGAAACCCGCGCCGAGCCGGCGGATCTGGGCGGTCTGGTGATGATATCCACCAAGGCCGTGGCCGAAGTGCCGGTGGCGCAAGAGCCGGCATTGCAGCAAGGTCCGCGTCGCCGCGATGTTACGCGTCAGGCTCAGCAAGATGCGGCTCCGGCTGCGCTGGTGCAGGTGGAAACGCGCAATCCGTGATTGCGCTAATGCCTGGGGCGCGAAGTTTTCGCGCCCCAGGCGTTGACGCTGTTTTGGCGCTGGGGTAATATACCCCTCTCTCGCAAGAGATGTTCCCTGATAGCTCAGTTGGTAGAGCGACGGACTGTTAATCCGCAGGTCGCAGGTTCGAGCCCTGCTCGGGGAGCCAAGATTCGAAGGCCACGCATCGCGTGGCCTTTTTGCATTTCCTTTTCGCGCGCACGCGCAACGCCAGCGGGTCTGGCGTCCTTTTCGCTCTCATCTAGGCTGGCTCGGCTTGCGGGGTCGAGGGCGGGCTCTAAGAACCTGTTTACGATC